>JAXDFS010000207.1:0-6768 GCA_034665465.1 Solirubrobacteraceae bacterium | reverse complement strand
CGGTCGTCGGCGTGCGGCCCGTCTGCGAGATGCAGTTCGCCGACTTCGTCTCCTGCGGCTTCGACCAGATCATCAACGTCGCCGGCAAGATGATGTACCGCCAGGGCCTGCCGGTGAACATCACGGTCCGCCTTCCCAGCGGCGGCGGCTTCTCCGGCGGCCCCTACCACTCCCAGAACCCCGAGGCCTGGTTCATGCACTCGCCGGGGCTGAAGGTCGTCGCGCCCAGCACGCCCGAGGACGCCAAGGGCCTCATCATCGCGAGCATCCGCGACCCCAACCCGGTCATCTTCATGGAGCACAAGAACCTCTATCGCCGCGTCAAGGGCGAGGTGCCGGAGGGCTCCTACGAGACGCCCTTCAAGGCGCGCGTCGCGCGCGAGGGCTCCGACCTCGTCGTCATCACCTACGGCGCGATGGTCCACACGGCGCTGGAGGCGACGCAGGACCTCGAGGGCGCCTCGATCATGGTCCTGGACCTGCGCTCGCTCGTCCCGCTCGACGAGGCCGCGATCCTCGCCGCCGTCCACGAGTGCTCGAAGGTCGTCATCGTCGACGAGGCCAACCAGACCTGCGCCGCAGGTGCCCAGGTGGCGGCGCTCATCGCCGAGCACGCCTTCGAGGACCTCGACGGCCCTGTCGTGCGGGTCGCCTCGCCGGACATCCCGATCCCCTTCTCGCCGCCGCTGGAGGCCGCGGTGCTGCCATCCGTCGATCGCGTGAGGGAGGCCTGCCGTCAGCTCCTCGAGTACTGATCCGGCGACCGTCGTCGACGTGACGATGCCGCAGATGGGCGTCTCCGTCGCGGAGGGCACGCTCATCGAGTGGCGCAAGCAGCGCGGCGACTGGGTGCAGGCCGACGAGACGATCTGCGAGGTCTCCACAGACAAGATCGACACCGAGATCCCGTCGCCGGCGAGCGGGCGCGTCATCGAGATCCTCGTGCCGGTCGGCGTGACGGTGCAGGTCGGCGTGACGCTGGCGCGGATCGCCACCGACGCCCGCCCCGGCGAGCCCCACAGCGCCGAGCACGAGCCGCCGCCCGCCCCCGCACCGGCCGCGCCCGCCGCGCGCCGCGCGCCGCCCGCGGCCGCCGCGCCACCGCCCGCGCGCCGCTCGTCGCACGCCCCGCGGCGCTACTCGCCCGTCGTGCAGCGGATCGCCGACGAGCACGACGTCGACCTCGACGAGATCGAGGGCACCGGCCGCGAGGGCCGCGTGCGCAAGCAGGACGTGCTCGCCCACGTGCAGGCCAACGGCGGCGCGAAGGCCGCCCCCGGCACCGAGAACGAGCCGACGCTGCACATCGAGAGCCCCTACCGGCCCGGCGCCGGCGGCTCGTCCGGCGGGCCCTACACGCCACCCGAGGGCCGCCCGCTCTCGCGCATGCGCCAGCAGATCGGCGAGCACATGAAGCGCTCGCAGGAGACCGCCGCGACCTGCACGACCTGGATCGAGGTCGACGTCTCGCGCGTCGAGCTCGCGCGCAAGCAGCTGGGCATCACGGCGCTGCCGTTGATCGCGCGCTGCACCATCGGCGCGCTCGTCGAGTTCCCGCTGATGAACGCCTGGCTGGAGGGCGACGTCCACACGGTGCACGAGCAGGTCAACCTCGGCATCGCGGTCGCCCTCGGCGAGGACGGCCTGATCGTCCCCGTGGTGCGCGGGGCGCAGGACCTCAGCCCCGAGGGGCTCTCGCGCCGCATCCGCGACCTCGCGCGCCGCGCACGGGCGCGCCAGCTCAGCCCCGACGACGTCCGCGGCGCGACGTTCACGATCACCAATCCCGGCCAGTTCGGCTCGATGATGGCGACGCCGGTCATCAGCCAGCCGCAGGTCGCGATCCTCGACGTCGAGGCGATCATCAAGCGCCCCGTCGTCGTCACGGACGCGTTCGGCGAGGACGCGATCGCGATCCGGCCGATGGTCATCCTCGGCCTCTCCTGGGATCACCGCGCGCTCGACGGCGCGCTGGCGGCCCGCTTTCTGGCGAACATCAAGAAGCGCGTGGAGAGCTACGAGGCCTGAGCTGCGGGGCCGGTCGCGGGGCGCGCGCCGCCCGCCAGGCCGGTGGTGGGAGGAGATAGATACCGGCCTGGCGGGGGATCGGGCGCGGGGTGATGCACTACGGCCGGCGCGGGAGACGCGCGGCGCCCGCCAGACAGCTGGGAGGAGAGTTGGCCGTCTGGCGGGTCGCGCGAGGTGCGTTGGCCTCCAGCATGTTGCAGCCGCGCCACCCAGATGTCCAATACCAACCTTCGCAGCAACTCATAAGCTGTATGCATGGAACTGCGGCAGCTGCGCTACCTCGTCGCCCTCGCCGACGAGCGCCACTTCACCCGTGCGGCCGAGCGCGAGCACATCGCTCAGCCCGCGCTGTCGCAGCAGATCCGCCGCCTCGAGACCGAGGTCGGGCTCACGCTCGTCGAGCGCACCACGCGCCGCGTCGCGATGACGCACGCCGGCGACCTGCTCGTCGCCCGCGCGCGCCGGATGCTCGCCGAGCTCGACGCCGCCGAAGCCGAGCTGGCGAGCCTCGCCGGCGTCCAGGCCGGGCGCCTGTCGGTCGGAGCGCTGCACACGATGGGGCCGGTCGACCTGTCGCTGCTGCTGGCGTCCTTTCACCGCAGCCATCCAGCCGTGGAGCTGACGGTGCGCGAGCAGTCCAGCGAGGAGCTGGCCGAGATGCTGCGCGTCGACGAGGTCGACCTCGCCTTCCTCTCGGTGACCGAGCGCATCCAGAGCCGCGGGCTGACGCTCCAGCACCTCGTCAGCGAGGAGCTCGTCCTCGTGCTGGCCGCCGCGCACCCGCTCGCCGGGCGCTCCAGCGTGCGCCTCGCCGAGCTCGCCGACGAGCCGTTCATCAGCTTCCGCCGGGGCTCGCGGCTGCGCGAGCTGCTCGACCGGGCCGCGGGCGAGGCCGGCTTTCAGGCGCACATCGCGCTTGAGTCCAACGAGAGCCGGCGGATCCGCAGCCTCGTGTCGCGCGCGCTGGGCGTCGCGATCCTGCCGCGCTCGGATGCGACCGGCGCCGGCGCCGCGGTGGCCGTAGCCGCCCTCGTGGAGCCCTCGCTCACGCGCGACGTCACGCTCGCCGCGCGCACGCAGCGGCGCCTGTCGCCGGCGGCGCTGGCCTTCCGCGAGCTCACGCTGCGGACCTTCGACATGTCATCGGAGATCATGGAGGCATGACGGCGAGCGAGCTCTGGGTCTGCCAGCTCGGGACGGTCGAGTACCGCGAGGCGCTCGCGCTGCAGGAGCGCGTGCGCGCGGCGCGCCAGGACGACCGCGTGCCCGACGTCCTGCTGGTGCTCGAGCACCCGCCCGTCTACACGCGCGGCAGGCGCTCGCAGGCCGCCGAGCTGCCGATGGGCGAGGCCTGGTATCTCGCGCAGGGCATCGACGTCGTGGACGTCGACCGTGGCGGCCGCGTCACCTACCACGGCCCCGGCCAGCTCGTCGGCTATCCGATCATGCGCATCGCCGACGTCATCGCCTATCTGCGCACGATGGAGCGGGCGATCGTCGCGACGCTCGCCGACGCCGGTGTTCCCGCGCGGGCGCGCCCCGACGACGGCCCGGACTTCACCGGCGTGTGGGCCGGCGAGCGCAAGATCGCCTCGATCGGCGTCCACGTCGCGCGCGGCGTGACGACGCACGGCTTCGCGATCAACGTCCAGAACGACCTGCAGCCCTTCTCATGGGTCGTGCCCTGCGGCCTCGACGGGGTGCAGATGACCTCGGTCATCAAGGAGACCGGCGCAAGCGGCACGGCGCTGCCGCTGGCCGAGATCCGGGTCGCCGCCGCCCGCCGATTCGCACAGGAGTTCGGCCACGATGCCCGCGCGGTCGACCTCGCCGGGCTCGAGGCCGCGATCGCCGAGGCCGCGGCGCAGGCGGCGCGCCCCGGCGCCGGCCCGTGAACCGGCTGGGCGCCGCCGTCCGCGTCCGCGCGGCGACTGCGCGCCACCGCGGCAGCGCCGTGCAGTGCCCGCTCTGCGAGCACGCCTTCGACCGCTTCAAGGCCGACTGGAACCGCCCCGGCGCGCTCTGCTGGCGCTGCGGGTCCCACGAGCGCCACCGCGCGCAGTGGCTGCTCTTCCAGCGCCGCCCCGAGCTGCTGGCGAACACCCGCTCGCTGCTGCACTTCTCGCCGGAGTGGTGCCTGCGGCGCAGGCTGCAGCAGCTTGCGGGCCTGCGCTACGTCACGACCGACCTCGACCCCTCCCAGCAGGTCGACCTGCGCCTCGACGTCACCGCCATCGACCTGCCCGACGGCGCCTTCGACGCGGTCATCTGCTCGCACGTGCTCGAGCACGTCCCCCGCGACGCCGTCGCGATGGCCGAGCTGCGCCGCATCACCGCGGCGGGCGGCTTCACGCTCGTCATGGTCCCGCTGGCGCTGGACCGCGCCACCACCTACGAGGATCCGGCCGTCACCACGGGGGAGGACCGCCGGCGCGAGTTCCTCCAGGCCGACCACGTCCGCCTCTACGCGCCGGACATCGCCGGGCGCCTGCGCGCCGCCGGCTTCGTCGTCGAGACCGTCGACCTGCATGCCGAGCTCGGCCCCGCCGCAGCCTCCCGCCACGGCCTGCTCGCCTCCGATCTCATCTTCGTCTGCCGGCCCGCCTGAGCGGCTACGCTCGAAGGACGATGGCGATCGACGAACGCAGGCTCTCCACCCGCTCGCGCTCCAATCCCGGCGGCATGGACGTGCTCAAGGTCCTGGGCCCCGACGTGCGCCCGCTGCGCGAGCGCAAGCCGCCGTGGTTCAAGGTCCCGGCCCCGGGCGGCGAGCGCTACCGCGAGCTGACCAAGCTCATCAAGGACGAGAACCTGCACACCGTCTGCCAGGAGGCCGCCTGCCCGAACGTCGGCGAGTGCTGGGAGCGCGGCACAGCGACCTTCATGATCCTCGGCGACACCTGCACGCGGCGCTGCGGCTTCTGCAACGTGCGCACCGGCAAGCCGACGTGGAACGACCCGCTCGAGCCCGCGCGAGTGGCCCGCTCGATCGCGAAGATGGGCCTGCGCCACGCGGTCATCACGTCCGTGGATCGCGACGACCTGCCCGACTACGGCGCCGCGGCCTTCGTCGGCGTCATCCGCCAGATCCGCCGGCAGGCGCCGCGCTGCAAGGTCGAGGTGCTCACGCCCGACTTCCGCGGCCAGGAGATGCCGCTCGCCAAGGTCATCGCCGAGCGCCCGGACGTCTTCAACCACAACGTCGAGGTCGTGCCGCGGCTGTACCCGGTCGCCCGCCGCGGGTCGCGCTTCGAGCGCTCCTGCCGCGTGCTGCGCAACGCCAAGGAGATGGGCGGCGACGAGGTGACGACCAAGTCGGGCCTCATGGTCGGCCTCGGCGAGACCCACGAGGAGATGGTGCAGACCTTCGAGATCCTGCGCGAGCACGACGTCCAGGTCCTCACCGTCGGCCAGTACCTGCGGCCCACCGAGCGCCATCTGCCGGTCGTGCGCTACTGGCACCCGGACGAGTTCAAGGCGCTCGAGGAGGCGGCCTACGCGCTCGGCTTCGACCACATCGCCGCCGGCCCGCTGGTGCGCTCGAGCTACCACGCCGACCAGCACATCGCGCAGGAGCAGCCGGGCAGCGGCCCGCTCGCGGCAGCCGCTCCTTGACTTCGCATACCGTCGGTATCACAATACCACCGGTACGCAAATCGGGGAGGACGTTTCGATGTCGCCGAAGGTCACGCTGTACATGTTCCCGGGCTCCAACGCCGTCTACACGGCCCGGCTGATGCTCGATCACAAGGGCATCGACTACAAGCTCGTGAAGATGCTGCCCGGGGTGCACGCCATCACCCTGCTCGCGCGCGGATTTCCGACGATGGCCGCCCCCGCCCTCAAGGCCGACGGCGTGCGCGTGCAGGGCACGCGCTGGATCGCCCGCGCGCTCGACGGGATCGTCCCCGAGCGCCCGCTCTTTCCCGCCGACCCCGTGCAGCGCAGGGCCGTCGAGGACGCCGAGCGCTGGGGCGAGGGCCTGCAGAACGCGACGCGGCGCATCTTCTACTGCCTGGCGCGCCGCGACCACCGCGCCTTCACCAGCCTGATGACCGCCGAGCGCGGCCCGGTCAAGCGGATCGTGGTGCGCATGTCCGCGCCGATCGTGCTGCGCCTCGCGGCCGGCGTGCACCGCGCGACCGACGAGCACGGCCGCGAGGACGTCGAGCTGCTCCCCGAGCGCCTGGACCTGATCGACGCCTGGATCGAGGAAGGGCTGCTCAACGGGCCCGAGCTCAATGCCGCCGACTTCCAGATCGCGGCGAACGTCGCGGCGCTCATGCTGGCCGACGACCTGCGCCCGTTCATCGAGGGCCGTCCCGCCGCGGCGCTCGCGCGGCGCGTGGCTCCCGCCTACCAGGGACACATCGAGCGCGGGCTTCCCCGCGAGTGGCTCGAGCCGCTGCGCACAAGCGCGAGCGTCCGCGAAGCCGAGCGGATCGGCGCGCCTGCGTGACGACGGCGCGGCTCACGCGCAGCGAGCGCAGCGCGCTGACCCGCCGCGAGCTGCTGGCCGCCGCCGAGCGGCGCTTCTTCGAGGACGGCTACCACGGCACGACGCTGGACGACATCGCCGACGACGCCGGCTACACGAAGGGCGCCGTCTACTCGACGTTCCGCAGCAAGGCGGGCCTGTTCCTGGCGCTCTTCGACGAGATCAACGAGCGGCGCCTGAGCGAGATCCGCGACCTGATGACCGCGGCCCGCAGCGCCGACGTGGCGCTCGCCGCACTCGCG
>JAXDFS010000206.1:0-2658 GCA_034665465.1 Solirubrobacteraceae bacterium | reverse complement strand
ACAGACGTCCTCTAGGACCCGACAGGAGGAAGTCGAATGATGCGGATTAGCAGGCAGAACGCGAGAGCCCTCTTCCGGACTCGAACCGGAGACCCCTTCCTTACCATCACCAGCTAGGCGGGCGTCGGAAGCAGCCAAAAGGCCTGCAAGATGGCTCTTCTGCGGCGCCCAGCAGGGTGCGAAGGCGTCAGACAGAACAGGCGGCTTTGCGGCCGTTTGGTCACCGAGTGGTCACCCGGACGTCGGCTAGCTGATCGTTCTGGTCGTGCTCGGTGTCGCGGTCCTCCGGGCCGGCTACCAGGGCGACCGAAACGAGAGAGGCCGGGCTGTACCCCCGGCCTTTCGGTGTCCTGCTGAAGCCATGAGCCCCTTCCGGGGCCGCTTACACGAGTTCCCGCATCGTAGCCGAGGGGCAGGCGAGCTGCAGCCCAGACCTGTGAACAACGCGCGGCGATCCGCGCGCGTTCGCGCGGTCCTGGGTGCCGCCGTGTCCGGTGGATCGGCACGCAGGAGCGCGATTGCCTTGCCGTGCCGCGAGCGCCCGCCTTGGAGATGGGCGTGGACGGCTGCTGCGTGCTCGCAGATCGCGGGCGCTGGCGGTGCCGCTGGGCGCCATCACCTCGTCTGCCGCCGCGGTCGCTTCGGCGCCGCGCCAGCGCGTCTGGCATCCCGCGGCCCGGACCGCGCTGCCGCCCGAGCCAGGGCGGCTGCAGACCAACGCGCTGATCAACGTCGCGCGGCGCGCGCGCGGCTGCTGCACTCGGGGCGACGATCGTCTCGAGACGCGTGCGTATGCCGTCAAGCGACTACTGTGGCGGTGGGGACACGCTGAACGCTCCGGGCATTACGCGCGCTCGATCTGGCAGCTCGTCGAAGGACTCGCGCCGATCATGGGCTGGGGCCCAGTGCCCGCCCGTGATGATCCTGGGCGCCAGCGGTGGCTGCGCACGCACGCCGCCAACGTACGGCGCTGGCTCTCGGATTTGCAGGCCGCCGGGATCATCAGCTACACCGGCGAGACCGACAACCTCGGTATGGACTGGCGCACGCTCATCACTCTGCACCAGGCTTCCGATCCGCCGCCCGAGCAGTTGCAGGCCGCACGGCAGCGGATGGCGGCCTGGGGACGTCGCCGACGCGCCGCAGCGCGCCGCCAGCGCGATCGTCAGTGCCGCCGGCGCCGCGGCCGGCGCCTGGAGGCAATCCGGCGCAGCTCGCACCGGCCAACCGCGGCGGTGCGTCGTCGCCTGGCGATCACCCGGGACATGGATGTGCGTGAGCGCCGGCAGGTGGCGTCGGCTGCCGAGCGGCAGCTTGCTCGCTACGAGCAGTCCAAACTTAGGACTCACCACCCAGGTAGCTCCAACTCCGTTGGAGCTCTCCGCGCCCCTCATGCCTCACATCAACTACCAGCGCCTGCGTCCGAGACGGGCGCGCACGCGCGCGGATATGCAGCGGTCGGCGCGCGTCAAACCTCACCAACGGATTGCACCGAGAGGGAGGGGTGCGTCGCCTCCGCTATGGTGCGCGACCACCTCATCAAGGAGCGGGTGGCAGCCCGCGCAACCACCTCGTCGTGGTGTCGCCGCACCGCCGCAGGACAAGCGCTGCAGCGTGCCCGTGAGCTTCTCACCGCTGCGCCGGGACGCATCTGGCCGGCCGGCTGGCTGCGGGAGGCCTGGGTCGTCTACCGCTACGGCACGGCGATCCGCGACGACTGGCTGACTCCCCACAGCGGGCCGGAGCGTGTCGGCGATCACGGCGCCGGCGACGCTGGGCTGCGCGGGCGTGGCCAGAGGGATCGCGCCGCCACGGCGATCGCACTGTACGAGCGGTATGCCGATCATCGGCCGCCTGGCTGGCCGCGCGCCGGTGCCGCGGCACTCTGCGTCCTCGCTGCGCTGGGCCGCGCCGACACGCTGGAGGGCGACATCGCGCGGCTCCTCGTGCTCGCCAAAGACATGCGCGCGTGCACACTCGTTGACGACGCCGAGCGGCGCGCACGCATCACACGTCGGGCATCGGCCCGCGCGCGGGCGACGCCGGGCCGACTGGCGTTTCGATCCTCACGCCCCGCTCGATGGGAAACCATCGAGCTGCGTCGCCGCAAGCTGCGCGACGAGCTCCTACTCGCCGGCAAGGACCCGTCCACATGGACCATCAACGCAGCGATCGAGCACCGCGCCGATAGCAACCTCCCGACCCAGCTCGTGGGCGCCGACGTCGTCGACCAAGAACTCGACGGCGCCCGCTCGCGCCAGCTGCGCTACGCCGACGAGCTCCGAATCGGACGCTGGGACCTACCGCCGACATAACGCTAGCGACGATCCCCCGCCCCGCGCCCCTGGCCGGCGCGAGCGCGATCGCCGAGCCGAGCAGGACCGCGCCGCCGAGTGTTTGCGCTCCAGCCCGCCGTCAAATGCGCGGAGATCACCTCAGATCGCGCCGGATCGGCCGAACCGTTGGAGTCGCGCGGCGATTTCCACACCCGGCGCACAGCGCAGGCGCGTAAACGCTCGGTGCCGACGTCGGTGGTTGGGGGGAAAGGAGTTCCAGAACGAGCGCGACCTGGCACACGCGGGCATGTGTCTGGCGATGGGCAGCCTGAACGCGATGATTACCGGCGATGATCGCGCGAGTGTCACCGGCCCGGATCCG
>JAXDFS010000205.1:0-3337 GCA_034665465.1 Solirubrobacteraceae bacterium | reverse complement strand
CATGCAGCTCCAGGACGACGGCGGCGGGATCCAGCGCCAGCGTCTGCTCGGCGAGCAGCAGCTCGGGCCGGACGTCGACGTAGGCCGGGTGGCGGCCGGCGACGAAGCCGGATGGCCAGACGGGCAGCGAGTCCGGGCGCTCATGGAAGACGAGCTCGTAGCCGACCGTACGCAACGTCCGGTCCAGGACCGGACGCCGCGTCACGGCGGGGAGGGATGCGTCCTGCTGCGGCGCTGGTGGTGCGGATGTTGCCGCCATGGCCCGGTGATCGGCGTGGCGGGCGCGTTCTTCAGCGGGGTCGGCGGTTGCCGGGCGGGCGGGAGAGCTTTGGTCGTGTCAGCGCCCCGGCGTCTACGGCGGCGATGAGGAGAGGGTCGGGCGGGCGGGCGCTCCCGCGGACGCCACGAGCGCCCGCGTGGCGGGAAGCGCGACGAGTAGGTGTTCACACCGAACATCTACTCGTCGGCCTTCCCTCAGACGACCCACGAAGGCGACTTTCTCCTCACCCGCCCTGCGAACGTCGCCAACGCACCGCGAGCCCCCGCGTCCCGCCCGCAAGCGACCGCCCATGCCACCAGCGCCCCGTTCTCCTCAATGACGCAGTTCGTCCCGGCGCCGACCTGGCGAACGCAGCCGAAGCGCCTACGACACCGCGCTGTGGACCGGGTCCGCGGGCTGCGCGCTGCCCGACAAGGGCAGCAAGACCTCGAAGCGCGTCCCGTGGGGGCGCACGGCGCCGTTCGTGGTCGGCGACTCGATCGTCACCGAGCCGCCATGCGACGTCGCCACCGCCTGCACGATCGAGAGGCCCAGGCCCGACGACCCGCCGCGATCGCCCTCGCCGCGCACGAAGCGCTCGAAGACGCGCTCGCGCAGCTCCGCGGGGATCCCCGGCCCGTCGTCCTCGACGCTCAGGCGCACGGTCCCGTCGACGCGCTCGACGGCGGCGTGGACGTGCGTGCCCGGCGGCGTGTGGCGGATCGCGTTCTCCATGAGATTCAGCGCCACACGGTGCAGCTCGTCGCGCGAGCCGTCGACGATCGCGTGGCAGGTGTCGATCGACAGCTCGTGCTCGGACGCGATCGCCCCGACCTCCGCCGCAGCCTCGACGAGCACCTGCCCGATGTCGGTCGGCTTGTGCGGCGCCTGGCGGGGGGCGTCGTGACGCGCGAGCAGCAGCAGGTCGGCGACGAGCCGGCGCATGCGACGCGAGGAGCGCAGCGCTGACAGCGCCGCCTCCTGCTGCTCGCCGTTCAGGCTCTCGGCCAGCAGCTCGAGGTTGGCGAGCACGCTCGTCAGCGGGGTGCGCAGCTCGTGCGACGCGTCGGCGACGAACTCGCGCTGGCGCGCCAGCGCGCCCTCGGTCTCCGAGCGCGACTCGTCGAGCGCCTGGAGCATCCCGCGCAGCGTGCGCGCAAGCTCGGCGACCTCGTCGTCGGCCTCGACCTCCGGGATCACCTGCGTCGTGTCGCGCGTGCGCTCGATCTCGCGGGTGGCCACGGTGAGCGCGGCGATCGGCGCCATCGCGCGCCGGGCGACCAGCAGTCCCGCCAGCAACGCCAGGCCGGCGCCGCTGAGGACGCCGATGATGAGGAAGAAGCGCAGCCGGCCGACGGTCGCCTCGACCGGGGCCAGCGGCCGCGCGTACTGCACGAAGACGCGGTACTGCGGCAGGTCCCCCGCGGTCTGCTCGAGGGCCCGCGTCTCGATGCGGTAGCCGCCCTTCTCGATGGTGCTCTGCTTCGGCGCGCCGAAGTTCCTGGTCTGCTGGGTGCTGTTGAACTCGTAGCCGTTGGCGTCGACGACGCGGATGATCGTCCCGCTGCCGGGCGTGAAGCCGTCGAGGTCCGGCGTCAGGCCGCCGAGGTGGTAGCGGCCGGTCTGCACGTCGGGCTCGGGGCCGTCGTAGTGCAGTCGCTGCCCGAGGACGTTCGCCGCGCTGCGGACCTGCTCGTCGAAGTCCTGGTAGATGCGCTTGGACGTGAGCCCGCCGACGACGCCCGCGAATCCGCACAGGATGACGAGCGTCAGCAGCGCTGATCCGCCGGCGAGCCGCCAGCGGATGGGCATCTGCTTAGGCGCGAAGGACGTAGCCTGCGCCACGGATCGTATGGAGGAGACGCGGCTCATCGCCCGCTTCGAGCTTCCTTCTCAGGTTGGACACGAACACCTCGATGGTGTTCGTCGTGGCAAAGGGATCGTAGCCCCAGACCTCTTCCAGGAGGCGCTGTCGGGGAACGACGATGCGTTCGTTGCGCATGAGGTACTCGAGCAGCTCGAACTCGCGCTGGGTGAGCTCGATCAGGCGCTCCTCGCGGCGCACCTCGTGGGTGTCGGGGTTCAGCTGCAGGTCGCCGACGACCAGCGAGGCGCTGCCGCGCGGCGGCCGGCGGCGCAGGAGCGCGCGCAGCCTGGCGAGCAGCTCCTGGCGCTCGAACGGCTTGACGAGATAGTCGTCGGCGCCGGCGTCCAGGCCCTCGACGCGCGCCTCGATCGCGTCGCGCGCCGTGAGCATGAGAATCGGCACGTCGCCGCTCTCGCGCAGCTTGCGGGCGACCTCGATCCCGTCGATCTTCGGCAGGCCGAGGTCGAGGATCACGAGGTCGGGGCTGAACTCGTGCGCGTCGACGAGCGCGGCCGCCCCGTCGTAGCTGGCCCGCGCCTCGTAGCCCTCCATGCGCAGGGAGCGCAGGAGCACCTGGGCGATCTCGTGGTCGTCTTCGACCACGAGGACGCGGGGAGGGCGGTCTGTCATGGCCTATCCAGGGTAGGGACGCGGCTCAACAGGGGCTTAACCCCTCCTAATCTCGCCTGACCTGCACGATCGCACCCGGCGCGCCGGGCAGGAGGGCGGGGGGTGCCGTCGAAAGGAGCGGCGGCCACCATGGCAGCTGCCCGCAAGCCAGCATCGCGCCGATCGCCGGCGAAGCCCAAGCCGCGCGCCCGCGCGCGGCGCTCGTCGCTGAGCGCGATGCGCGTCCCGCTGCTCGAGCAGCGCCATCTCGATCTCATCGGCCTGGGCCTCGTCGCGCTGGGCGTCTTCCTCGCCTTCCCGATCTACCTCGGCTGGGACGGCGGGGCGGCCGGGCATGCCGCGACGCGCGCGATCGCCTACCTCGTCGGGCAGGTCGGCTATGGCGTCCCGGCTGCCGTCGTGGGCGGCGGCGCGATCCTCGTGCTGCGCCCGGTGCTGCCGGCCGTGCGCCCGTTTCGGGCCGGCGCGATCTGCCTCTTCGCGGCGCTGACGCTCGGCCTCGCCGTCGGGACGTTCGGGCTCGGCGGGCCCGTCCTCGTCCTGCTCGAGCACGGGCGCGGGAATGTCGGCGGGCGCCGGCT
>JAXDFS010000204.1:0-5896 GCA_034665465.1 Solirubrobacteraceae bacterium | reverse complement strand
CGAAGGCCAAGGTCGGCGGCTTCCTGCACCTCGCGATCGGCGAGGAGGCAACGATCGTCGGCTCCACGCGCGCGCTGCGTGACGAGGACTACCTCATCTCGACGTACCGCTCGCACGGCCACACGCTCGCGCGCGGCAGCGATCCCAACCGCGTCATGGCCGAGCTGTTCGGCCGTGTCGACGGCCTCTGCAAGGGCCGCGGCGGGTCGATGCACATGTTCGACCTCGAGCGCCGCTTCATGGGCGGCTACGGGATCGTCGGCGGCAACCTGCCGCTCGCCGCCGGGTTCGCGCTGGCCTCGGACTACCTCGGCCGCGACGAGGCAACGCTGTGCCAGTTCGGCGACGGCGCCTCCAACCAGGGCACGTTCGGCGAGACGATGAACCTCGCCGCGCTGTGGCGCCTGCCGGTCGTCTTCATGGTCACGAACAACCAGTTCGGGATGGGCACGTCGCTGGAGCGCCACTCCGCCGTGACCGACCTCATGCGCAAGGGCGAGGGCTTCGGCGTGCCCGGCATGCGCTGTGACGGCATGGACGTCGGCGACACCTACAAGGTCACCTCCGAGGCGGTCCGGATCGCGCGCGAGGAACGCCGGCCGGTGCTCGTCGAGGCCGTCACCTATCGCTTCAGGGGCCACTCCATGGCCGATCCGGAGGAGTACCGCACCAAGGAGCAGGTCGACCAGTGGCGCAAGCGCGACCCGCTCGCGGTCTTCGGCGACCAGCTTGTCGAGGAGGGCCTGCTCGACGCCGAGCAGCGCGAGCGAATGGACCGTGAGACGGTCGAGCGCGTCGATCGCGCCGTCGCCTTCGCCGACGCCTCCCCGCACCCGTCGCCCAACGCCCTGTACGACGACATCTACGTCCTCGGCGACCAGGTCCGCGGCTGGTACTCCGTCGACGAGCGCACGCCCACGCCGCACCGCGGCGAGGACGAGCGCGGGATGGACAGCGCCGACCTGCCGCGCTCCGAGCACGAGGGCGGCGCCGCGCCCAAGCCCGCCGACGCGGCCCAGCGCAGCGCCGACTGATGGCCGTCATGCGCTACAGGGAGGCGCTCAACGCGGCGCTGCGCGAGGAGATGGCGCGCGACCCGAACGTCATGCTCATGGGCGAGGACATCGGCGTCTTCAACGGCGCCTTCAAGGTCACCGCCGGCCTGCTCGACGAGTTCGGCGAGAAGCGCGTGCGCGACACGCCGATCTCCGAGAACACGATCGTCGGCATGGGCGTCGGCGCGGCGATGACGGGGCTGCGGCCGGTCGTCGAGCTCATGACGATCAACTTCTCGCTGCTGGCGATGGACCAGATCATCAACCACGCCGCGTCGATCCGCTACATGTTCGGCGGGCAGGTGAAGGTGCCGCTCGTCGTCCGGATGCCGCAGGGCGCCGGCCACCAGCTCGGCCCGACGCACTCGCACTCCTGGGAGGCGCTGTTCCTGCACGTCCCCGGCCTGCTCGTCGCGACGCCGACGACCGCCGCCGACGCCAAGGGCCTGCTGAAGTCGGCGATCCGCGACGACAACCCGGTCATCTTCATCGAGCACGAGTACCTCTACGGCCAGCGCGGCGAGGTCCCCGACGACGAGGACTTCACCGTGCGCTTCGGCGTCGCCGCGATCCGCCGCGCGGGCACGGACGTCACGATCGTCGGCATCTCGCGGATGGCGCTGACCGCCGCGCGCGCTGCCAAGACGCTCAGCGAGAAGCACGGCATCGAGGCCGAGGTGATCGATCCGCGCACGCTGCGCCCGCTGGACCTCGACACGATCCTCGCGTCCGTGCGCAAGACCAACCGCTGCGTGATCGTCGAGGAGGGCTGGCCGCATGGCGGCGTCGGGGCGAACCTCGCCGCGCTCGTCCAGGAGCAGGCCTTCGACGACCTCGACGCGCCGATCCAGCGCGTCACGGGCGCCGACGTCCCGATGCCCTATTCCAAGCCGCTCGAGCAGATCGCCTTTCCGCACGAGCAGCAGATCATCGACGCCGCGCTGGCGTCGGTCGGCGAGCGCTAGTGGCTCTCGCCGAGATCGTCATGCCGCGGCTGTCGGACTCGATGGAGGAGGGCACGATCCTCAAGTGGCTGAAGGCCGACGGCGACGCTGTCGCCCGCGGTGAGCCGCTGGCGGAGATCGAGACCGACAAGGCGACGCTCACCTACGAGTCCGACGCGGCCGGCGTGCTGACGATCGTCGCGCCGGCGGGCGAGACGCTGCCGATCGGCACGGTCATCGCGCGGCTGGAGGGCGACAGCGACGGCGCTGCCCCGGGGGACACGCAGGCTCCCGAAGCCGCGGCCCCCGAGGCGCCACCGAAGGCGGCGACCGCGCCCGCGCAGGAGCCACCGCCGGCGCCCGGCCCGCCCGCGCCCGAGCCCTCCGCGGCCGCGCCCGCGACCGGACGCGTGAAGGCCTCCCCGATCGCACGCCGCGTCGCCCGTGAGCGCGGCCTGGACCTGCACGCGATCGCCGGCAGTGGCCCCGGCGGCCGGATCGTCAAGGCCGACGTCGAGCACGCCGAGCCCGGGGCGGCCGTGGCGCCGCCCGCCCCCGCGCCGGCGCCCGAGCCGGCGGCGATCCACGAGCCCGCGGCCACCGCGCCGGCGCCGCCACCCCCGCCCGCACCCGCGCAGACCGCCACCGGCAAGGGCGACGTCACGGTCCAGGAGCCGACGCGCATCCAGGGCCTCATCGCCCGCCGCATGGCCGAGTCCAAGGCGACGATCCCCGAGTTCACGCTGACCAGCGAGATCGACATGGAGGCCTGCGTGGGGCTGCGCGCCGACCTCAAGGCGCTCGGCGGCGAGATCGTCCCGTCCTACAACGACATGGTCGTGAAGGCCTGCGCGCTCGCGCTGCGCGAGTTCCCGCGCGCGAACGGCAGCTACCGCGACGGCCGCTTCGAGCTGCACGGCCGCGTGAACGTCGGCGTGGCCGTCGCGACGCCCGACGCGCTCGTCGTCCCGACCGTCTTCGACGCCGACCGCAAGTCGCTGCGCGAGATCGCTGCCGAGGCGCGCGCGCTGGCCGAGCGCGTCCGCGCGGGAAGCGTCACGCCGCCGGAGCTCAGCGGCGGCACCTTCACGGTCTCCAACCTGGGCATGTTCGGCGTCACCGACTTCACCGCCGTCATCAACCCTCCGCAGGCGGCGATCCTCGCCGTCGGGGCGCTCGCACCGCGGGCCGTCGTACGCGACGGCGCGCTCGTCGCGCGCAACACGATGGCGGTCACGCTCGCCTGCGACCACCGCATCCTCTACGGCGCCGAGGCCGCGCAGTTCCTCGCCCGCATCCGGGCGCTGCTCGAGCGGCCGCTCGCGCTCGCCTTCTAGCGCTGGTTGAGCTTGTCGAGCGTGCCGCCGAGGCCGTTCGTGGCGCGCTGCAGCAGGACCGCGACGGCGTCGAGCACCTTCTGCACGGCGGCGCTGATCGGCGGAGACAGCGGCGCGGTCGCAGCGCTGAGCGCCTTGCCGGTGCTCTGGGCCTTGGAGCTCAGGTCCTCGCCGAGGCGCCGCACGCCGTCTCCGGTCGCCGGCTGATGGGCGGTGGGCGGCGTTGAAGCGGCAGGTTGCTGGACGGGCTCGTGCGCGGGAATCGAGGAGACGACGGCCTGGCGGATCACCTGAGCGTCGGCGCCGGTGCCGGTATGCGCGGTCGCGCGGGCGGGCGCAGGCGCCGCGCGGTGCGGACGCGGCTGTGCGGGCGCGCGCAGGACGACGGGCTTCATGTGCCTCGCCGCAGTGGCCGTCGCATCGGCTGCGGGACCGCCTTGGCCGATGACGAGCGCAGTGGCGGGCGCCGCCTCTCCCAGGCCGGCCGACCAGCCGCCGAACGCGATGACGACGCTCACCGTGAAGAGCGACAGCGCAGCCGCCGCGACCAGCGCGACGCTGACCCCGATGGATGCAAATACGGCACGGGTACTGTCCATGTCCACCGGTTATCGGCAGATCGGCGCCTCACCTGAAGCTCCCGCGCGGATTGAACGAGGCATTGCTCTCGCGGTTGGGATCGCGCGTGACGTGCGGCGGCGAGGGCCCCGTCTCGACGATGAGGCACAGCCAGCGGCGCGGGTCGGCCTCGGGGACGCAGGTCCGGTACAGGCCGGCGTCGAGGCGAACCGTCGTCGCCGCGCGCACGTGGGCGCGGGCGAACAGGTCGCCGTGGACATCGACGTAGCGGCGGACGGCCAGCGACTGCTGCGCGAAATCGGCATGCTCGCCGGCGATCGCCGGGCGGTGGGCGATCCCGACCCCGACGAAGACGAGCGCGAGCGCCGCCAGCGCAGCGGTTCCCGCGTAGTTGTCGGCGACGACCTTGGGCAGATCCGGCCGGCGCCGGCGCAGCAGATACCCGCCCAGGCCGCCGCCCAGCGCGACAGCCATGACGTTCAGGCACCCGGCGAGCAGCAGCGCCGGCAGCAGGCGGGTCCGCTCCCCCGCGAGCGGCAGCCAGTGCAGCAGCGGCATCTCCAGCAGGGTCACGAGCGCGAAGGCCGGCCACAGCTGCGCGCCCCGCAGCTTCCAGCGCAGCCGGCGCAGGCCACTGCCCTGCTCGTGCACGCCTGCGTTCATGTCGGCCAGCGTACGTAACCTTGTACCCTCGGCCAAGACGGTCGGCGTGTCGCGCGGAGATCCCGCCGCCATGCCGAAGAGCTGAGGAGGAGATCCCTCCTCGACCGCCCGACGAGAAAGGCGACGATGGCGACCAGTAGCACGGACGTTCCCAGCGGTCCCAATGACACCGCCGACGAGACCCCGGCCAATCCGTCCGCACACCTGACCTCGGAGGACCGGGTCGGCCTGCTGCGCGCGATGCTCTCGATGCGCGCGATCGAGCAGCGCGCGATGAACCTCTACCGCCAGGGCAAGGTGCCCGGCTCCTTCTACGACGGCTTCGGCCAGGAGGCGGTGTCGGTCGGCGCGACCTGGGCGATGGCCGCCGCCGATCGTCTCTGCGTCCTGCACCGCGACCTTGGCGCCCACCTCGTGCGCGGCGTACAGCCCGCGACGATCCTCAGCCAGTACATGGGCCGCGAGGCCGGCGTCACGAGCGGGCGCGACGGCAACGTGCACTTCGGCGACTACCGCACCGGCTGCGTCGGGATGGTCTCGATGCTGCCCGACATGATGCTCGTCGCCGCCGGCATGGCGATGGCCTTCAAGCTGCGCGGCGAGGCACGCTGCGCGCTGACGTGGTTCGGCGACGGCTCGACCTCGCGCGGCGACTTCCACGAGGCGATGAACTGGGCGGGCGTCCAGAACCTGCCGGTGATCTTCGTCCTCGAGAACAACCAGTTCGCCTACTCGACGCCGATCGACCAGCAGTTCGCGGTCAACCCGGTGCAGCGCGCGGCCGGCTACGGCTTCCCCGGCGTCAGCGTGGACGGCAACGACGCCGAGGCGGTCTTCGAGGCCACCCGCGCGGCGCGCGAGCGCGCGATCGCCGGCGGCGGGCCGACGCTCATCGAGGCGGTCACCATGCGGATGCACGGCCACGGCGCCCACGACGACATGAAGTACGTGCCCAAGGCGCTCGTCGAGGAGTGGCGCAAGAAGGACCCGATCGACCGCCAGAGCGCGCGGGTCGCCCGCCTCGGCGTCGATGTCGACGCGCTGCGCGCGGAGGTCCTGGCCGAGGTCGATGCGGCGGCGAAGATCGCGCTGGCCGGGCCGATGCCCGACCCCGCCACCGTCACCGACCGCCTCTTTCATCCGCGCGACGCGGAGGAGATCCTGCTCGAGGACGGCGATGCCCCGTGGAGCGGCTTCGCGGGCGGCCCGTCATGACCGAGATGACCTACCTGCGGGCGATCTCCGACGGCCTGCGCACCGAGATGCGCGACGACGAGCGCGTGCTGCTCATGGGCGAGGACATCGGCGTCTACGGCGG
>JAXDFS010000203.1:0-5075 GCA_034665465.1 Solirubrobacteraceae bacterium | reverse complement strand
TGCCGACCGTTTTTTTCGGGTATCTGTCCGCTTCATGTCCGTGCGCTACATCTTCCGTTGTCAGTTCTGCGCAGGCCAGCCCGATCCGCTGACCCAGCTCGCGCTGGAGGTCACGATTCGCGAGGCGACCTTCGGCGCGTATCAGGACGCGCTCCCGGGCAGGTGGCTCGTCTGGCACGGAAAGGGCCTCTACGGCCCGACCCGCTACGCCTGCGACGAGCATCGCGCCGATCTGGTCTCCTACCTGCGCGCGCACTACGGCACGATCGGCTTTCACCCGTGGAAGCGCCCGCCGTATCCGTCGAGCCTTGCGTCCGGCGACACCGAGCGCGCATGGCGCATCGCCACGCGCCGAGGGATCACCGGCGGCTTCTGAGCGTCAGATAGGACGTCGGCCGGCCCCGGCAGCACTTGAGAAACGCTGCGGTTCATCTAGAGTTCGGGCCGTGTGCCGCCGCCTTCGACTGATCTGTCGCGCGCTCGCAGCCGCGCTCGTCGTGGCCCTGGTGGCGCCCGCTGCAGCGGCGCTCGCCGCCGCTCCGCCGACCGCGGTCGTGACCATGGGCGACAGCTACATCTCCGGCGAGGCCGGGCGCTGGCTGGGCAACAGCGCCAACCTGGCCCTCGATCGCGACGGCAGCGACCGCGCGTGCGTGTTCACCATCGGCCTGTGCGCGTCCTACGACGAGAGCCGCGTGTACGTCGACGGGACCGCGGCGGACGGCTGCCACCGCTCTGACGTCTCCGAGCTCCTCTCGGCGCAGTTGCCCGTCGGGCGCTCGGTCAACATCGCCTGCTCGGGCGCCGTGACCACGAACCTGCTGCGCTCCTCGAGCGGCGGCACGACGGTGCACGGCGAGGCACCGCAGGCCGATCAGCTGCTCCCGGTCGCGACGTCGACGCGAATCCGCATGATCGTCGTGTCCGTCGGCGGCAACGACCTCGGCTTCGCACCGATCGTGACCGCCTGCTTCGAGGCCTATCTGACCCACATGCCCCCGTGCAGCCAGACCCAGGCCGCCGCGCTGTCGGACGCCAACCTGGCCGCCGCGACGGCGAAGATCGAGAACGCCATCGACGAGATCCGCGCGACGATGCGCTCGGCGGGTTACGCCGACGGCGACTACCGGCTCGTCCTGCAGACCTACCCGGTCGTGATCCCGCACGCCGCCGACGCCCGCTACAGCGAGCTCGATCCGCGCCGCACGGTCGAGGGCTGCCCGTTCTACGACGCCGACATGAACTGGGCCCAGGACGTCGCAGCGCCGCGCATCGGCAACGCCGTCAAGGCCGCTGCCGCCGCCCGCGGCACGGAGGTGCTCGAGTTGCTGCACGCCTTCGCCGGCCACGAGGTCTGCGCGAAGACCGCCGCCGCGGTCTCGCTGCTGTCTCCCCCGTCGCCCGTCCGCTCGGAGTGGGGCCGCGCGGTGAGCGCGAGCACGATCGCCGAGGGCGAGACGCAGGAGCTGTTTCACCCCAACGCCTACGGGCAGCGGGCGTTCGGCGACTGCCTGGGCGCCCTCTACGCCGCCCAGCGCGGCAACTACGCCTGCACCGGCGCCGCCGGCCGCGGCCCTGGCGACATGACGCTCGGCCCGCTCGGCTGACGCAGCCCGTCCGCAACCGACGCGACGCGATCGTCACGCGTGGGCCCGAGTCAGCCCTCGAGGGCCTCGTCGATCAGCGCGACACGCGCTCTGCGACCACCCTTGGACCAGCCGTCGTGCTCGGTCTTGGCGAGCTTCGTGAGCTGCGCCTTGCGATCGACGAGCCAGTGCTTGGCCGCGGAGGCCCGCTTGCCGTGGGACGGATCGACCTTCTCCCAGCCGCCGTGCAGCCTGGCCGTCTTGCGCTCGCTGCGCAGGATCGCGATCTGCTCGCGCTCGCTGTCGCTGAGGACGGCCATGCGATCGCGCGGCACGAGCTGCGGGGCGACCTGCTTGGCGGCGGCATACAGCGCCTGGCGACTTTCGAGGCCGTTGACGCCGCCGTTGATCTTGCGCGTCAGGCCGACGAAGTCGCCCTTGTCGCAGAACGCGTTGCAGCCGGCGTTGTGCCACCACTGGCCCGAGGCGAGCTCGCTGTAGGGCGACGTTGCGAGCATCTCCGGGCGCTCGACGCAGTCGAGCTTGAGCCCCTTGGCGATCACCTCGTAGTTCGCGCGCCCGGTGATCATGATGCGCCCGCGGCCCTTGTAGCGCTTGCCGTCGCCGGGATGGATGTTGCCCAGGCGCCCCTGGTAGTCGGCACCGGAGGCGTATTCCTCGCTGGTCTTGAAGTGATCTGACTCGTGGGCCCACTGCGCGACGGCCATCGCCGCGCGGGCCTCGGTCGTGATGTCGTACTGCGCGAAGGCATGCCCCAGGCCCTTGGCGATCGTGGCCGCGCTGGCCCCGTCGAGGTTCGGGCAGACCTTGCGCAGCGCGTCGGGGCTGATCGTCCACTCGCTCATGGCGCGACGATACGCCCGTTACGGCCGGCCTATTGTGACGTCCGTCACCAACTCGTCGGAGATCTCAATGCCCGTTCGCGCTCTGCACGAGCAGGGCGATCTGGACGCGGTTGTCGACGTCGAGCTTGTCGAGCAGCCGGGAGACGTGGGCCTTGACCGTCGCGACCGAGAGGTACAGCGCGGCGGCGATCTGCGCGTTGGCGAGACCTCGGCCGACGGCGAGCGCGACATCGCGCTCGCGCGGGCTGAGCGTGGCCATGCGGCTGCGCGCGTGCTCGGTGCGTTCGCCCGCGTCGCGGTCGCCGGCGACGAGCGCGATGAGCCGGCGGGTGACGGCCGGCGAGAGCATGCCCTCGCCCGCGTGGACGAGCTCGATCGCGCGGACGATCTCCGCCGGCGGGGTGTCCTTCAGCAGGAAGCCGGCGGCGCCGGCCTGCAGCGCGCGCAGGACCAGCTCGTCGGCGTCGAACGTCGTCAGGACGAGGACGGCGGGCGGATCGGGCTGCGCGGTCAGCAGGCGGGTCGCGGCGATGCCGTCGAGCTGCGGCATGCGGATGTCCATGAGCACGACGTCGGGCCTGTGGAGGTCGACAGCGCCGAGCACGTGGCGGCCGTCGTCGGCCTCGGCGACCACCTCGAGGTTCGCAGCGCCCGCGAGCATCATCCGCAGACCCGAGCGCACGAGCGCGTCGTCGTCGACGAGCAGGACCCGGATCATCGCGGCAGGCGGGCGCGCAGCACGAATGCGCCGTCCGGGTCGACGCCGTGCTCGAGCTCGCCCCCGGCGAGCGAGACGCGCTCGGCGAGCCCGATCAGGCCGGTCCCCGCCCCGGGCAGCGGCGCTCTCGCCGCGACCGCAACCGGCGCGAGGCTGCGAATCTCGACCTGCACCCCGCCGTCGGCCGCGCGAGCGGTCAGCGTCACGGCCGCGCCGGGCGCGTGCTTGCGGGCGTTGGTCAGACCCTCCTGCGCGATCCGGTACGCGGTGCGGCCGACCGCGGCGGACGGACTGGCCGGACCGGCCGACGGCGCGTCGCCGAGCTCGATCCGTGCGGTGATCCGCATCCCGGCCGCCCGGGACTCCTCGACGAGCGCCGCGAGGTCGGCCAGCGTCGGCTGCGGCGCCTGCGTCAGGCTTTCGCCGCCGTCCTCGCGCAGCACGCCGATGACGCCGCGCAGCTCGTCGAGCGCCGCCCGCGCGCTCTCGCGGATCACGCCTGCCGCCTCGGCGACCTCCTCGGCCGGCGCGTCGGGGTGAAACTCGAGCGCGCCCGCGTGCACCGACAGCAGCGACAGCCGATGGGCGAGCACGTCGTGCATCTCGCGCGCGATTCGCCGTCGCTCGGCGGCACGAGCGTCGACGCCGGCGCGGTCGGCCTGCGCTCGCAGCGATCGCACGAGCTCCCGGCGCGCGCGCACGAAGAGGCCCCATCCGATCACGACGCCCGCCATGAGCATGCTGGCCCCCACGTCGACCCAGTAGCTCCCGGCCGGCGGGTACAGCAGCGGGTTCAAGAAGCACCATGCGATCAAGAGGCCGACGACGGCCGCCAGATCACGACCACGAGCCCGGATCGCCGCGTTGAAGGTTGCGGCGAGGGTCGCGCCGGAGCCCGTGATGATCACGAGCGAGACGACCCCGATCCAGATCCCGACGGCGGCCGGATGCGTCCGCCGCCAGTGCAGCGCGACGAGCGTCGCGATCCCGACCACGATCGCCACGACCCGCAACCAGGGCGGGTGCTCCTCCCAGGTGTCGATCAGGGTGGCTGCGCTGATCGCGAACGCGAGGACGTAGATCGTCGCGTCGACGACGCGGTCGCGGCGGCCGAGCCCCTCTTCGGGGGCGTCGATCACGGCGCTCGGCAGCGCGGAGCGCATCCAGGCGGACAGCCCGTGGGGTAAGCGCGTTGTCGCCCGGTGTTCCATCGCTCGCGGTGAAGGCTAGGCGAGCGGCACGACGACGACCCCCTACCAAAGTCGCTGCTCACCCATGTCCCTCGGCTCGGCGAGCGTAGTCCGGCGGCCGTGGTCGAAAGCCCGGCCGGCCGCGAGTCTGCAGCCATGATCGAAACCAACGGACTCACCAAGCAGCTCGGCGGGCGCACCGTCGTCTCCGGCGTCACGTTTCGCTGTGAGCCGGGCACCGTCACGGGCTTTCTCGGCCCCAACGGCGCCGGCAAGACCACGACGATGCGGATGCTCGTCGGCCTCTCCGAGCCCGACAGCGGCGAGGTCCGGATCCTCGGCGGGCGCTACCGCGACCTGCCCAACCCGGGCCGGCGCGTCGGCATCCTGCTCGACGCGTCCGCCCAGCACGCCGGGCGCCGCGGCCGCGAAGCGCTCGCCGTCTCCGCCCACACCATGGGCGTGCCGGCGCAGCGCGTCGACGCGCTGCTGGAGCTCGTCGGCCTCGACGAGACCGCGGCGCGCCAGCGTGTCGGCAAGTACTCGCTCGGCATGCGCCAGCGACTGGGCTTCGCGCACGCGCTGCTCGGCGACCCCGAGGTGCTGATCCTCGACGAGCCCGCGAACGGTCTCGATCCGGAGGGCATGCGCTGGATGCGGGGGCTGCTGCGCGGCTTCGCCGACCGCGGTGGCACCGTGCTGCTCTCCTCGCATC
>JAXDFS010000202.1:0-13229 GCA_034665465.1 Solirubrobacteraceae bacterium | reverse complement strand
TCGCCGAGCCGGGCCAGCAGGTCCGCGCGCGGATCAGGCAATGGAGTGCTCGATGTGACCGAGCGACTCGATCTCGATCCGCACGACGTCGCCCGAGCTCAGAAACCGGCGCGGGTCCATCGACATGCCGACGCCGCTGGGCGTGCCGGTCAGGATGAGGTCGCCGGGCTCCAGCGTGCAGGTCTCCGAGATGAAGTCGACGAGCTCCTGCGGGCCGAAGATCATGTCGCTCGTGGAGGCGTCCTGGCGCAGCTCGCCGTTGACGTGCGTCGTGATGCGCAGGTCCTGCGGCTCGGTCACGACGTCGGCCGTCGTGATCCAGGGCCCCCACGGGCAGAAGCCGTCGGCGCCCTTGGCGCGGGTCCACTGCGGCTCGCGGCGCTGCAGGTCACGGGCGCTGACGTCGTTGGCGACCGCGTAGCCGGCGATCTTGGCGTTCGCGCCCATGACGACGACGAGCTCGCCCTCGTAGTCCAGGCGGTGCACGACCTCCGGGCAGCTCACGGTGCCGTTCGGCGGCGCGCTGGAACTGGGCAGCTTCATGAAGACGATCGGGAACTCGGGCTTCTCCTTGCCCTGCTCCGCGGCGTGGGCGGCGTAGTTGAGGCCGATGCCGAAGATCGCCCGCGGGCGTGGCACCGGCGCCAGCAGCGTCACGTCGGCCAGCGGGTAGGGATCGCCGAGCGCCTGGTCGTGATCGTCGGTCGCCAGCCGCTCGAGGACGCTGTCGCGCTTCATGACGAACGAGATGACCTCGTCGTCGCGGATCTGCCCCGCCCGGGGGCGATCGGATCCGGGGGGCAGGAAGGTCGTCAGCCGCATGCGGCTGGAGGTTACGTCCTCACGTCACGAGCAGCGTCTTGCCGACCGTCGCCCGCGATTCGATGGCCGCGTGCGCGTCGCCGGCCCGGTCCAGCGCGAACGTCTGGCCGACCACCGGGCGCAGCCGGCCGGCGGCCGCCAGCGCGAGCGCCCGCTCGCTGAGCGTGCGCGAGCGCTCTGGGGTCAGCGGGCCGCTGCGCACGAGCGTCACGCCGAAGTCGTCGGCGACCTCCGCGGAGATCGGCGCGAACGCGCCGCTGGCCATCCCGAAGCTGCAGAAGCGCCCGCCGAGCGTCACGAGGTCGAAGGCCGCGGCAGCGAGCGCGCCGCCGACGCCGTCGAACACCACGTCGATGAGGCCGGCGCGAGCCGTCCAGCACGCCTCCGCGTAGTCGACGGCGACCTCCGCGCCCAGCTCGCGCGCCAGCTCGCCCTTGCGCGGGCCCGACGCCGCCGCGACGACGCGCGCGCCGGCCGCGCGCGCGAGCTGTACGAGCAGGCTGCCGACGCCGCCGCCCGCGGCGAGCACGAGCACCGTCTCGCCCGGCTGCGGCGCGACCGCCTCCAGCAGCGACAGCGCCGTGCGCCCGTCGGCCAGCAGCGCCACCGCGTCGGCCATCGCGAGCTCGTCGGGCACCTCGATGAGCGATTGCGCCGACACCGCGACGCGCTCGGCGTAGCCACCCGAGCCGCCGGTCGTCGTGACGACGCGGCGCCCGACGAGCCCCTCGTCCACGCCTTCGCCGACCGCCGCCACGCGGCCGCCGACGCCGTTGCCGGGCACGACCGGCAGCACGGGCGCCATCGCCGGATGCGGCGGCCGGCCGGCGCGGACCTGCGTCTCGACGAAGGTCACGCCGGCGAGCTGCACCTCGACGAGTGCCTGGCCTGCGCCTGCGACCGGGTCGGGAACGCCCACGGCGACGAGCCCTGCCGGCGGGCCGAACTCGCTCAGCACGACTGCGCGCATCACGGGAGGACGAGGTGCACGTCGCCGAACTCGTGCCAGCGATAGCCGGCGCGCAGCGCGGCGTCGTAGGACTCGCCCACGAGGCGCGCGCCGCCGACCGCCTCGAGCATGAGCAGGTGCGACGCCTGCGGGTCGTGCCATCCGGTCAGCAGCCCGTCGACCGTGCGCACGCCGCCCTCGGGCGTGACGACATGATCGGTCCAGCCGGAGCCGGGCGCGACGCTGCCGTCCGCGAGCGCGACCGTCTCGAGCGCGCGCACGACCGTCGTGCCGACCGCCACGACGCGCCCGCCGCCGGCACGGGCGGCGTTGACGAGGCGCGCCGTCGCCGCGGGCACCGCATAGCGCTCGGGGTACGGCAGCTCGCCGGCGTCGAGCGAGGAGACGCCGGTGTGCAGCAGCAGCGGCGCGATCGCGATCCCGCGTGACACGAGCGCGGTGACGAGCTCGGGGGTGAACGGGCGCCCGGCGCTCGGCATCTCCGCGCTGCCGGGGTGCAGCGCGAAGATGGTCTGGTAGTCGGCCAGCGGCCACTCGCGCCCGACGTAGCCGTAGCGGATCGGGGCGCCGTGGCGCGCGAGGTGCTCCAGGACCGTGCGCCGCCCGGTGTCGATGCCCGCCAGCCACAGGCGCGCACTGCCGAGGTGGGGCCCGAGCAGCGTGGCGCTCGCGCCGCCGGGCAGCGCCAGCCGCTCGCCGGCGCGACCGCCGGCGAAGCGCTCGCCGTCTCGGCGCAGCTCCACGACCCACCGCCCCGGGCCGCCGGGCGTGGAGAAGTGCAGGGTCAGCGCCGCGCCGTCGGCGCGGCGCGCGGGCAGGGCGGCGGGCAGCGTCGCCGACGTGTTGACGACGAGCACGTCGCCCGCGCGCAGGTGGCCGGGCAGGTCGCGCGCGCGGGCGTGCAGGAGCCCGCCGTGGGTCGCGACGAGCATCCGCACCTCGTCGCGGCGCAGCCCACGGGACTCGGGCGGCTCGTGCGCCTCGCGGCGCCCGGGCGGCGCCGCGGCGACGCTCACGAGAGCGCCACGGCCGCCAGCTCGGAGGCGCGGTAGCGGCCGCTGGGCAGCTCACCCTCGACGAGCGCGAGCAGGCCGGGCACGCTGTCGCGCGGCGGCGGGCGGTCGGAGATGTCCTCGCCGGGGAACGCGTCCTGGTGCATCCGCGTGTTCATGTCGCCCGGATCGACGGCGTACACGCGCAGCTCCGGGTGCTCGGCCGCGAGCACGGCGGACAGCTGCTCGAGCGCCGCCTTCGACGCGCCGTAGGCGCCCCAGCCCTCGTAGGCCCCGACGGCGGCATCGGAGGTGATGTTCAGGATCCGTGCGCCGGCCGGCATGCGCGGCAGCGCGACCTGCGCGAGCACGAGCGGCGCGACCACGTTGACGCGCAGGACGGTCTCGAGCTCGGCGACGGGGTAGTCGGCGAGCGGCGGCAGCGGCGAGACGCCGAGCGTGCTCGCGTTGTTGACGAGCAGGTCGACGCGCTCGCCTGCGGCCTCGACGAGCGCGGCGCGGTGCCAGGAGTCGGCGACGTCGCCGGCGATCGCGGTCACGTCGGAGAGCGCGGCCAGCTCGGCCTGCGCTGCGTCGAGCTCGGAGGCGGTGCGGGCGTCGATGACGAGGCGCCAGCCGCGCCCGGCGAGCGCACGCGCCAGCTCGAGGCCGAGGCCGCGCGAGGCGCCCGTGACGATGGCGGTGGGAGAGGTCGTGTCCATGGCGGCCAGGCTACGGCCGGCACCGCCGAGGCCGCCATCGGGCATTGGTCCTAGGACCCCTCGGCGATCCCCTCCCGCACGGCGTACAGCGCGGCCTGCGTGCGGTCCGACAGGCCGAGCTTTCCGAGGATGTTGCCGACGTGCGTCTTGACGGTCTTCTCGGCCACGCCGAGGTCCAGCGCGATCGCCTTGTTGGCCCGGCCGCGCGCGAGCAGCGCGAGCACCTCGCGCTCGCGCGGCGTGAGGTGCCCGTGGCGCTGGGCGCGATCGCCGCCGGCGACCATCTCGCGCAGCACCCGCGCCGCGACGGCGGGATGCAGCAGCGCCTCGCCGCCGTCGACGATCCGGATCGCGCGCACGAGCTCGCTTGGCTCGGTGTCCTTGAGCAGGTAGCCGGCGGCGCCGGCGCGGACCGCCGGCAGGACCTTGTCCTCGTCGAGGAAGCTCGTCAGCACGATCACGCGCGCGGCCGACCCGAGCTCGCGCATGCGCTGGATCGCGCCCACCCCGCCCAGCCCCGGCATGACGAGGTCCATGAGCACGACGTCGGGCGCAAGCGCGGCGACGGCCTCCAGCGCGCGCTCGCCGTCGGGCGCCTCGCCGACGACCTCGATGTCGTCGTGCAGCTCCAGGAACGTCCGCAGCCCCTGGCGCACGACCGCGTGGTCGTCGGCGATCAGGACGCGGATCACGCGGGGACCTCGAGGCGCACGGTCGTGCCCTCGCCCGGGGCCGAGCGGATCTCCAGCGCCGCGCCGGCCGCGCGCGCACGCTCGGCCATCGTCGTCAGCCCGAGGCTGCGCGAGCGCACCGCGGCGGGGTCGAACCCGGCGCCGTCGTCGCTGACGACGAGTCGCACGCGCCCGGGCTCGCAGCACAGGCGCACCTCGATCAGCGCGGCCCGCGCGTGGCGCAGCGCGTTGTGCAGCGCCTCCTGGGCGATGCGGAAGATGTCGGTCTCGACCGCTGCCGCGACCGGCGAGGAGCCCTCGACCTCCAGGACGATCTCCTGCTCGTGCGTCCGGCGCAGGACGTCGACGTGCTTGCCGAGCGCAACCGCCAGGCCCTCGGACTCCAGCGCCGCGGGGCGCAGGTGGACGATGACCGAGCGCAGCTCCTCCATCGCCTCGCGCGCGAGGTCGCGCACGAGCTCGAGCTGCGCCCCGGCCTGCGCGACGTCGCGTCCGAGCAGCGCCGCGCCGGACTCGGCGGCGAGCACGACCCCGAACAGCTTCTGCGTCACCGCGTCGTGCAACTCGCGGGCCAGGCGGTTGCGCTCCTCGACGATGCTCAGCTCGCGGCTGCGCTCGTGCAGGCGGGCGTTCTCGAGCGCGAGCGCGGCGTGCGCGGCGAACGTCTCGATGAGCGCCTGGTCGCCGTCGGAGAACGTCTCGGCGCCCTCCTTGTCGGTGAGGTAGAAGGCGCCGGCGATCGCGCCGTGCGACACGATCGGCACCCCGAGGAAGGACGCCATCGAGGGATGCGCCCGCGGCCACCAGCCGCGAAAGCGCGGGTCGCGGCGGATGTCCTGCGTGCGATAGGGCTCGGCGGACTCGAGCATCGCGCCCAGCAGCCCGTGCGTGCGCGGCAGCTGGCCGAGGCTCGCGATCAGCTCGTCGCTCATGCCCGAGGTGATGAAGCGCCCGAAGCCGCCGTCGCCGTCGGGCACGCCGATCGCCGCGTAGCGCGCGCCGGCGAGCTCGCGGGCTGCGTCGACGAGCTTCTGCAGGACGGGCTCGACGGCGTGCTCGGCGGCGATCGCCAGGACCGCGTCGCTCAGCGCCTCGGTGACGGAGGCCATCGGCCGATGGTACGGGCCGCGCCCGCTCAAGCCCTACCGCGCGGATGCCGATGACCTGCTCAATGAGCGGCCGCGTCCTGCAGCGCCTGTGGCCGTTCGCCGGCGCCTGCCTGCTCACGCTCGTCGCCGCCGCACCGGCCCATGCCGTGGCGACGGTCGCCGCGGACACGACGCGCTCCTCCTCGGGCGATCCGCTCGCCGCCGGGCGCGCCACGAGCCTCGTCGCCGGCGGCGGCAGCCAGACGCTGCTGCGCTTCCGCGTGCACGGCCTCGGCGGGGCACCCGCGCGGGCGGTCCTGCGCCTGCACGTGACCGACGCGACGGTCGAGAGCCTGGCCGTCCGCGCGCTCCCGCCGGCCTTCGGCGAGGACGACGGCACGCCGGCGCAGCTCGCGCCCGGCCCAACGGCCATCTCCAGCGCCTTCGGAGCCCAGTCGGGAACGTGGGCCGAGTTCGATGTCACGAGTGCCGTGCAGGGCGACGGCGATGTCGGCCTGCAGGTCAGCGGGCCGGTCCTCGATCCCGCGAGCTTCTCCTCCCGCGAAGGGCCCGACGCCCCGCAGCTGGTGGTCACACCCGACGACGATCGCGGCGTGCGCCTGGCGGGCCTGCTCGAGCCCAAGGCCGCCGACGTGTTCGTCGGCCACGCCCGCGACGACCTCGGCAACTCGCTCGACGGGCTCGACGTCGCCGCCGCCGTGCCCGGCCAGGGCGTCCCGGGCCGCTACATCGGCGTCTACCACGTGCTCGTCGCAGGGGTGTTCGTCGCCAAGGTCGCGACGTCCGACGATCTCACGACGTGGATCTGGCGCGCCGACATCGATACGCACGCCTCCCAGCCGGTGCTCGCGACGCTGCCCGACGGCGGCTTCGTGCTCGCGTTCGAGCGCGACACGCCGGACCCGCAGTTCGTCTCGGACTCGAACCTCGTCGTGCGCCACTACGCGGACTGGGCCGCGCTCGCCGCCGCGGCGCCCGACCGCCAGGTCGACCTCCCGCGCACGCTGGCGCAGACCGCCGAGGGCACGCCCGGCCTGAGCATCTCGAGCTGGAACGGCCCCGACGCCTCGCAGATCGCGATCACCTTCCACTACCTCAAGAACATCTCCGTCGATCGCCAGGCCGCGGGCGTCCTGACGAACTTCGCCGCCGCGGGCTGGGCCCCGCAGCCCGACGCCGCCGTCAACAGCCTGTTCATCGGCCTCGGCACGCGCGGCAACCTCGGCGACCGCGCCGATCTGCTCTTCGAGGGCCACCCGTTCGCGGTGCTCGAGGCGCAGTCGGTCAAGACCGACTTCGGCACCTGGCGCTGGTACCTGTACGACCGCGAGCGCGACGAGGCGCGGCTGCTCGCCCTGCATGCGCCCGCCGGCTCCTACGCGCTCGGCAACCCGACGGTCCGCGCGCTCACCGGGCCCGCCGGGCAGCCACTGCTCTTCTTCTCGGGCTTCGCCTTCTCCGAGGGGGCCGGGCCCGGCGAGGCCGGCCAGTTCATCGCCCTGCGCAACGCCGCCACGGGCACGCCGCCGGCCCCGGCGCCCGGTCCGATCCCCGACCCGGTCCCCGCGGCGCCGCCGCCGGTTCCCGCGGTGTCCGGCCAGCCACCCGCCGCCGCTCCGCGCGTGCCCGCGCCCTCGGTGAGCCCGCCAGCCGACACGACGGCGCCCACCGCGCGCCTCAGCGGCGGCCGGCAGAAGCTCGGTGCGACCGTCGCAGTCGGCATCACGTGCCTCGACGAGGGCTGCCTCGCCACGACGACGGCGACCATCCGCGTCCCGGGGGTCGGGCGCGCACCGGCGAAGACCTACCGGCTCCGAGCGCACACGACCGCGATCGCCGCGGGCGGTAGGGCGAGGGTGCGGCTGGCCGTCCCGTCGCGCGTCCGGGCGGCCATCCGCCGCCTGCCGGCCGGGGGCCGGAAGATCGCCGTCAAGGTCCGCGTCGAGGTCGCCGATCGCGCGGGCAACGTGCGGACGCTCACGAGGCAGATCGTGCTGCTGCGCTAACGGACCGGCCGGAGTCTCGCGCACCGTCCTGGCCTGTGGTCGCAGGACGACCAATGGGCAGGACACCCGGGTAGGCTCGACCCGCGCATGGACCACGTCGTCTGCCTCGTCACCGCCCCGCCCGGCGAAGCGCACGCACTCGCACAGCAGCTCGTCGAGCGCGAGCTCGCGGCCTGCGTGAACATCGTGGCGCTCGTCCATTCGGTGTACCGCTGGCAGGGCGCCGTCGAGCACGACGACGAATCGCTGCTCGTGATCAAGACGACCCGCGCGGCGGTGGCGGCGTTGACCGACGCCGTCGGCGAGCTGCACCCCTACGAGAACTTCGAGCTCGTCGCGCTGGATGTCGCGGCCGGGGCGCCCGCGTACCTGGACTGGATCTCCGGCTCCGTCAGGCTGCCGACGTGAGTATTCTCCGCCGCGCATGAGCTTCGTCCTCGCCAGCCAGGCGTCGTCCGACACGATCGGGCTGGTCTTCACCTGGTTCGTCCTCGTCCCCGCGATCCTGACCGGGCTCATCGTCGTGGCGGTCGTCACGGCGAAGGGCGAGAAGCGCGAGGACGAGAAGAACGCCGGGCGCTGGGGCACCAGGCGCGGTCCCGGCAACGGCGCCTGAGCGCCACGCGTCAGGCCGGGCGCCGCGCCGCCCGCAGGCCCTCGCCGCCGCGATCTGCCAGCTGCGCGTAGACGCGCGCCGTCTGCTCGGCGACGTCGGCCCAGTCGAAGCGCAGCACGTGGGTCGAGGCCTCGGCGACGAGGCGGTCGCGCAGCGCGTCGTCGTCGAGCACGCGCTGCATCATCACGGCGAGCGCGCGCGGGTCGCGCGAGCGGAAGCGCAGGCCGACGTCGGCGTTCGGCACGACCTCGCGCAGACCGCCGGTGTCGGCGACGATGCACGCACAGCCGCTGGCCATCGCCTCGAGCGCGACCAGGCCGAAGGGCTCGTAGATCGACGGCACCACGCAGAGGTCCGCGATCCGGTAGAGCGAGTGCAGCATGTCGTCGCCGATCCAGCCCATGAACGTCCCGTGGCGCATGAGCCCGAGCCGGCGGGCCTGCCTGCGCAGCTCGGCCTCGTGCGTGCCCGAGCCCGCGACGAGGAAGCGCACCCGCCCGGCGCGGCGGATGACCTGCGGCAGCGCGTCGAGAGCGAGCTGAAAGCCCTTCTCGTAGACGAGCCGCCCGACGAGCAGCACGAGGCGCTCGCCGGGCGCCGCGAAGCGCGCGCGCAGCTCGCCGAGGTCGCCGACCGGCTGCAGGTCGGCCGGGTCGATCCCGTTGGGGATCACGGTGACCCGGCGCTCGTCGATGTCGAAGACGTCCGCGACATGGCCGCGCATGTAGTGCGAGCACGTGATGACGCGCTCGGCGCGGCCCGCCATCCAGGTCTCGATCCCGTGGATGTAGGCCTGCGGGTGCTTGTCGACCCAGCCCTGGTGGCGGCCGTACTCGGTCGCGTGGATCGTCGTGAGGTAGGGACAGCGCAGCCGCTCGGCGATCCCGGCCGCGGCGCCCGCGACGAGCCAGTCGTGCCCGTGGACGAGGTCGAAGGCCAGCCGCTTGCCGAGCCGGCGCCCGGCGGCGTGCATGTGCGCGTTCATGCCCTCGACCCACGCGACGAACTCATCGAGGTCGGAGGGCATGACGGGCTCGGCCACGCGGTGGATGTGCACGCCGGCGCGCAGCTCCTCGGCGACGTGCTCGCGCCCGCCGCGCGTCAGCACGTGGACCTCGACGCCCTGGGCGACGAGCCCCTCCGAGAGCTTGCAGACGTGACGCGCGAGCCCGCCCGCCACGATCGGCGGGTACTCCCAGGAGAGGATCAGGACGCGGAGGCTCACGATGCGGGAGGGTCCGGGCGATCCTACTGCGGCCTCGATCGCGCGACCGATCGCCTACCCTCGCGTTGAGCAAGGGATGTCCCGCCGCCTCCTCCCAGCCGCGCTGCTCGTAACGATCGCCTGCGCGGTGGCGATCGCGATCGCCCTGCACGGCGAGAACCCCGGGACGAACGGGGATGCGGGACCGGCGGTCGCCGCGACGCTGCTGCAGACCGGGGGCGGTCCGGCGGGCAGCGGCGTCGTGACGCTGACGCGCTGGCGCTACCGCGCCGACCCGGCAGTCCGCGGCCGCCGGGCCGGCTGGGCGCGCGGCGACTGGCGCGGGCGCCCGGTGCTCCTGCCGAACTCCGCCAACGCCGGCGCGATCAGCGGCCCGGCGGGGGCGCGCAACTACGCCGGCGCGGTCGGCTGGTACGCGCGCACGATCGACGCGCCGGTCGCCGGGCTCTATGCGATCGCCTTCGAGTCCGCGCACTACAAGGCGACGGTCTTCGTCGACGGACGGCCCGCGCGCGAGCACACCGGCGCCTACGAGCCGTTCAGCGCCCGCGTGCGCCTGAGCCGGGGGCGGCACGCGATCGTCGCGCGCGTGGACTGGCGCGATCCCGCGCGCCAGGCGGCCCAGGGCTGGGCGCGCGGCTGGTTCAACTACGGCGGCCTCAACCGGCCCGTGACGCTCGCGCGCCTGGGCCCCACCGAGCTCGGCGCGGCGGCGGTGCGCACGCGGCTGACCGGGCGCCGCGCCCGGGTGGACGTGTCGGTGCGCGTGCGCAACCGCGGGCCCTCGCGCACGCTGCACCTGCGCGGGGCGCTGAGCCGCGGCGACACGACGATGGCGCTCGACTTCCCCGCCGCCGGGATCGGCTCGGGCACGTCACGCACCGTGAAGGCCACGCTGACGATCGACGAGCCGGCGCTGTGGTCGCCGGCAGACCCGCGGCTGTACGACCTGCGCATCGACGATCCCGGCGAGGCGACGCTGCAGCGCAGGATCGGGTTGCGGGAGATCTCCTGGGACGCGGGCGGCCTGGCGCTCAACCACGAGCCGCTCGTCCTGCGCGGCGCCGCGCTGCCGCCGGACGCCCGCGGTCACGGCGACGCGCTCACCGGCGCCGACGAGGCCCGGATCGTCGCCGGTCTGCGGGCCGTCGGCGCGAACGCCACCCGCTCGCAGATGCCGCTGTCGCAGAGCATGCTCGACCGCCTCGACGCCGCCGGCATCCTCGTCTGGCAGGTCGCCGGACCGTGGGAGCCCGCCGGCCGCTGGCGCGCCGGCACGCCCGCCGGGATCGCCGCGGCTCGCGACCGCGCGCTGCGCACCGTCGAGGCCCAGCAGGCGCATCCGGCGATCGTCGCGTGGACGCTCGCCAACGAGGTCTCCGGCCAGGGCCAGCCCGGCGAGCGCGAGTACATCGCGCAGACCGCGCGGCGCCTGCACGCGATCGATCCGGGCCGCCCGGTCGCCGTCGACCTCTGGGGTTCGCGGCTGACGCACTCCGGCGGCGCGCCGTTCACCGGCCTGGATGCGATCGGCATGACCGACTACGTCGGCTGGTATGACGACGTCGGCCTCGGACCCGCGGGGCAGGCGGCCGTCACCGACGAGCGCATCTCTCGCCTGCACCGGCTCTTCCCCGACAAGCCCGTCGTCGTGACCGAGTTCGGCGCGGCCGGCAGCGACCGCACCGCGCCGGCGGCCTTCGGCGGTCTGCGCTTCCAGGCCGCGCTGCTGGCGCGGCGCATCGGCACGCTGAGCGCCGACCCGACGCTCAGCGGCATGCTGATCTGGTCGCTGCGCGACTACGCGCTACGCCCGGACTTCCACGGCGGATCCGTCCTGGACGGCCGGCCCGGCCTGAAGCTCGCGCCGGGGCTCAACGAGAAGGGGCTCTACGACTACGCCGGCCGAGCCAAGCCCGCGCTCGGCGCCGTACGGCGGGCGTTCGCGCAGGCGGCCGGCTAGCGCTGCTAGCTCGCCTTGGGCGCGTCGTAGTTCGGCGCGCCGGGGCCGTCGTAGTTCGGATCGGCGTACAGGCCGCCGTTGGCGGGCGAGTAGATCGTCACGATCCCCTCGTCCCAGCGGATCTCGTAGCGCGGGTTGGGCTCGCCGCGCAGGACGCGCTCGACGACGCCGTGGCGCCCCGGGCGCAGGGGCTGGCGCGCCGTGCGGCGGCGGCGGCCCGACTTCTCGGCAACGACTCGGTCTCCAACTTCGAACGCCATGTGCTTCTCCTCAAGATGGGGTATCCGGCAGCGTCGCGCGGCGCTGGGGCAGCGCGCACCTGCGAAGGCTGATGTTAGGGCCTGCGCGGGCGAGCGTCCCGTGGCAGGGCCATGCCCGGCGAGATCCGCTGGTGGACGTGGCCGGAAGTTCTGCGAGGTTTTGCCGGATGCCCGGCCGTGATCTGACGGTCGACGGTGATCCGGTGTGCGTGCCGGTGGCACGTACCCGGTCGCCGGCGGCCGTCAGGCACGGATCGGGCGCCGGGAAAAACCGCAGAACTTGCGGACGCATCCGCTAGGAACCGAAGGCGCGCTGCGCCGCCGCCCGGCCGTCACGCGCCTGCGCAAGGAAGCCGTAGGTCCCCTCCTCGCGCAGCTCGCGCGCCGCCTCGGCGACGGCGCCGATGGCCGCGAACGCGAACGCGCCGCCGACGGAGATGCGGGCGACGCCGGCCTCGGCCAGCTGCGCCACGGACGGGGCTCCCGGGAAGGCGAGCACGTTGACCGGCCGGCCGGCCTCGGCGACGACCCGGCGGATGTCCTGCAGGCGCGACAGCCCGGGCGCGTAGAGCACGTCGGCGCCGGCCTCGCCGTAGGCGCGCAGGCGGGCGATCGTGTCGTCGAGGTCGTCGATGCCGTGCAGGAGGTTCTCGGCGCGCGCGGTCAGCACGAGCTGCACGGGACCGGCGTGGGCGGCCTGCGCGGCGGCGGCGATCCGCGCGACCGCGTGCTCGAGGCAGTAGATCGGGCCGTCCTCGTCGCCGGTGAAGTCCTCGATCGAGCAGCCCGCCAGGCCGGCGGCGATCGCCAGCTCGATCGTCTCGGCGACGTCGGCTGGTTCGTCGGCGAACCCGTTCTCCAGGTCGGCGGAGACCGGCAGCGGCGTCGCGGCGGCGATCGCGGCGCTGTGCGCGAGCGCCTCGTCGCGGGTCACCGAGCCGTCGAGGCGGCCGAGCGTCGCGGCGAAGCCGCCGCTCGTGGTCGCCAGGGCCTCGAAGCCCAGCGAGGCCAGCAGCACCGCCGAGCCGACGTCCCAGGGATTGGGCACCAGCAGCGGGCGCTCGCCGGAGTGCAGCGCCAGGAAGTCTCGCGCCAGCTGCGCCTGATCGGTCATCGGGAGATCATGGCGAATCGGATTCAGCTCCACGCGTCCCACGCGTGCAGCTCGGGCGCGGGGTCGATCGGCACGCCGCGCGAGCGGATCTCGAAATGCAGGTGACAGCCGATCGTGCGTGCGTTGCCGGTCGCGCCGATGCTGCCGATCCGCCCGCCGGTGCGGACACGGTCGCCCGGCCGCAGGCGGGACGCGCGCAGGAGGTGCGCGTACCAGTAGTCGCGGCGGGTGTGCTCGCCGCGGATGATCACGATGTTGCCGTAAAGGACCGGGTCGTAGCCGGCGCGCGTGACGACCCCGCCGCGGGCTGCGACGAGCGCCGTCCCGCACGCGGCGTTGACATCGAAGCCTTCGTGCACGCGGCCGCCGGAGCGCGCGACGCCGAACGCGCCGATCGGCCCGCGGTCGGCGTGGCGGCCGCGAATCGGATAGACGTGGCTGCGCAGCGTGAGCGCCCCGGCGTTGCGCGCCGTGCCGCCGGCCGCGGCCACGCGCATGCGATAGCGCCCGCCGGGCGCGACCGCGCCGCCGCCCGTCAGCCCATCCCACGCGACGTGCTGCGCGACGCCCGGCGCCACCGCCGGCAGCGCGAAGCGCCGCACCGGCTTGCCCGTCGCCTCGCGCACGACGTCGACCTGCAGGTCCAGCGGCGCGGGCGCGTCGGCGCGGAAGCCGACCGCGACCGGACGGCCTGCGACGTACGCGTGCCGCGGGCTCACCCGCGCGTCGCGGAGCGCA
>JAXDFS010000201.1:0-3680 GCA_034665465.1 Solirubrobacteraceae bacterium | reverse complement strand
ACTGCCCCGGCGGTCAGGGCCGAGAACAGTCGTGAGCGCGGCCGCAGGCGCTCCGGCTGGGCGGGCGGACGCGCGTGCGCGTCGTGGGCGCTGGGCGGAATCGCCCCGGACTCGTCGCGCTCGATCGCCGGGGCCGCCGGCGTCTGGACGACCGTCTCGGGGTGCGGCCACGCGGGGGCGTGAACGGTCGGCGCCGGCGCCGGCGCCGGCGCCTGGGGCTGGACCGGCGGAGCGATCGCGTCGCTCGGCCGTTCGGCCGCCGTGGTCGCAAAGCCGTTGCGCTCGGACGCCTCGGCCTCGCGCCAGCCGCGCGACAGGGCGGAGACGCCCAAGATCGTGGCGCAGCCGAAGAGGAACGCGAGGATTCCCGCGCCGAGACCGATCAGCAGTCCCGGCCCGCGGCGCTCCACGCGTCCGGGATTGATCCCGACGCTGCTCACCTTGAGCCGGCGCCGGTCGGCGACCTGCTCCCCAGCCGCCTTGGAGTCCAGGTACTCGGCGACGCCGCTCACCGCCGCCTGGACGAGCCGTGTCGCGCCGGCGGCGTCCGGAGCCTGCGTCTCGACCTCGATGATCGGCAGCTGGCCCCCCTCCGAGTCGCGCACGACGCGCGTCTTCAGCAGGCGGACGTCGCGCGCGTTGGGCGGGGTCGCGCTGGTGGCGGGCTGCGAGTCGGCGGAGGATTCGGAGACGGCGACCAGATCCTGGGGCGCCAGCCCGGCGTGCCGCGCGATGGCGGCCTTCACGTCGCCCTCCGCCATCAGGACCGACAGGACGTTCGCGCGCTGGCCGAGCGTCTCCGCACCGAGCGGAGCCACCTCCACGAACTGCGACTTCGGTGTATCGATGAGGATCCGGGCGCCCGCGATGCCGACCTCGTACTGGCGGCTCTTCGGCGGGAAGCCGGGGTGGTGGGTCAGCAGCAGCCCGAGCAGGACCGACAGCGCTGCGAGCACGCTGACGACCGCGCGGCGGCGCCAGAGCTTGCGGAGGATCTTGACGGTTTCCATGGTGGTGGCGGCGCCGGCACGCACCGACTCTTCAACAACGCCGGGCCCGCCACGTTTCTTGTGGCGCGGTCACGGCGCCCCCCGAAGTCGCCGGCACGCGGCGCGCAAGCATGGAGCCGCCGCCGCCGTTGATAGTGGGGATGTCGCGGCGGAATATCAACCTGACCTTTCACGGCACCGGCTCATGCGAGCGGCCGTTGGAGCCCGGCGAGGATCGCGTCTGGGTCGGCGAGGACGAGCTCGGGTCCGTCCTCGACGCCGTGACGGGCCGCGACGATGTCCGCATCACGTTCGACGACGGCAACGTCTCGGATCTCGACCTTGCGCTTCCAGCGCAGCGCGCGCGCGGCCTGCGCGCGACGTTCTTCATCGTCGCCGGCAGGCTGGGGGATCCGGCGTTCCTCAGCGAGGACGACGTCCGTGCCCTCGTCGCGGCGGGCATGGGCATCGGATGCCACGGCATGCGTCACCGCCCCTGGCGGCGGCTCGGCGACGGCGCACTTCGCGAGGAGCTCGTGGACGCGAAGAAGCTGCTCGAGGGCGTCGTCGGGCTTCCGGTCGCCGAGGCGGCCTGTCCATTCGGCGCCTACGATCGCCGCGTCCTGGCGGCACTGCGCGCCAGTGGCTACCAGCGCGTCTACACGAGCGATCGGGGCACCGCTCGGCCGGATGGGTGGCTGCAGGCACGCAACACGCTCCAGAACGGTGAGGCCATAGCCCTCGTCGAGCATCTGCTGATCGGGCGCACACCGGTCCACAACACGCTCGTGCGTCAACCGAAGCTGGCGCTCAAGCGATGGCGCTGAAACGGCGGAGGGCGGAGGGCGAGCCCGGGCCGTCGACGCTCTCCGAACGTGCGGGGCGCGCACTTGGCTTCAACCTGCTCAACACGCTGGCGTCCCGCCTCGGCACGTTCGCCATCGGCGTCGCGCTCGCGCGCATCGTCGGCCCCGAGGAGTTCGGCACCTTCGCGGTCGCGCTGCTGGCCCTGCTGGCCGTGCTCAGCTTCAACGAGCTCGGCGTGAGCCTCGCCATCGTGCGCTGGCCGGGCCCACCCCGCGAGATCGCGCCCACCGTGGCCACGATCTCGATCGCGTCGAGCGTCGTCATCTTCCTCGTGTCGCTCGTCGTCGCCCCGTGGTTCTGCGACGCGATGGGCGCGCCCCAGGCGACCGACGTGGTCCGGCTGATGTCCGTGAACGTCCTGATCAGCGGCATCGTGGCGACACCGGCCGCGATGCTTCAGCGCGAGTTTCGCGCCGGACCGCGGATGGTGATCGACCAGGTCGGCAACTGGAGCGGCGCGCTCGTCTCGATCGCCACGGCGCTTGCCGGGATGGGCGCGATGAGCCTCGCAGTCGGCCGGCTGACCGGCGCGCTGCTGTCGGGCGTCCTGTTCGTCGCCTGGTCCCCGCTGCGCTTCGGCTTCGATCGCGCGCTCGTCCGGCGCCTGCTCGTGTTCGGGCTGCCGCTCGCGGGCTCGAGCATCATCGTGTTCGGGGTCACCTTCGTCGACCAGTTCATCGTGGGTGCCATGCTCGGCCCGGTCGCGCTGGGCTTCTACGTCCTCGCGTTCAACCTCTCGAACTGGCCCGTGGCCGTCTTCTCGCAGCCTGTCCGGCAGGTCGCGCCGGCCACCTTCGCGCGCCTGCAGGGCGATCCGCCGGCCCAGCGCCAGGCCTTCGTGCTGTCCGCCGGTCTGCTGACCGCCGTCACGGTGCCCGTCTGCCTGGTCCTCACCGGAGCCGCCGGCCCGCTCGTCGACGTCCTCTACGGCGCCGCGTGGAGCCCCGCCGCCGAGGCGCTCCTGTGGCTCGGCGTGCTCGCCGGCCTGCGGATCCTGTTCGAGCTCGCCTACGACTACCTCGTGGTGCTCGGCAGCACCGCGGTGGTCCTCGCCGTGCAGCTGATCTGGCTGCTGGCGTTGATCCCGGGCGTCTACGTCGGAGCGCGCCTGGCCGGCATCGCCGGCGCGGCCGCCGGTCAGGTCGTCGTCGCGATCGCCGTCGTGCTTCCCATCTACCTCCGGCGGCTGCGCGGCGAGGGGATCGCCGCGCGCGATCTGGGCGCCCGCGTCGCCGTGCCGATCGCCTGCGGCATCGGCGTGGGGGCGGTGGCGCTCGCCTCGCAGGGGATCACGTCCCTGGACTGGGCAGCGCTGGGCATCGCCGGCGTCGCGGTGCTCGCAGCGCTCGCACTCCAGGGGCGCAGCATCCAGGCGGCGCTGCGCCGCCTGCGCTCCGTCCTGTCCGACAGTGGCGCCGAGCGGCGGCCTCCCACGGCGGCCGTGGTCGCCGGAGCCATCGCTGCGACCCCGGCCCCCGCGGCTTCCACGTAGCGTCATGAGCGCCCGGGCACCCGTTTCCATCGTCTGCGTCGCCAACGACATCGGCGTGCGCGAGCGCTGCCTCGACCGATCCATCGCCGACCACCTGCACGAGGCGCCGGACACGGAGTACCTCCCGATCGACAACTCGGGGGGCGCGTTCTTGAGTGCCGGCGAGGCCCTCAACCACGGCGCTTCGATGGCACGGCACGACGTCGTCGTGTTCGTCCATCAGGACGTGTACCTGCACTCGCTGACGGCGCTCGAGGAGGCTGCGGGGATGCTCGCCCGCCGCACGAACATCGGCATGCACGGATCGGTCGGCATCGCGGCCGACGGCCGGA
>JAXDFS010000200.1:0-9626 GCA_034665465.1 Solirubrobacteraceae bacterium | reverse complement strand
CGCGGCGAACCGCGTCAGCGAGGACCGGGTCGACTTCGGGCTGTTCGTCGGGCGACACGAGCGGGCCCTGGCGTCAGGAGAGGTGCTGAGCCTTGGCGGCGCCGGAGACGCAGGCCGCGAACGGGCTCTTCTTGTCGGTCGCGCTCTTCTTGTGCGACATGGTCTTGCACAGCGTCGCGGGGTTCGACTTGGCGGACGGGCTCTTCGCGGCCTCGGCCTGGGCGCGCTTGACGCCGGAGACGCATGCTGCGAACGGGCTCTGACCCTTGCCGTGGTTGGTCTTCTTGTGCGACATCTTCAGGACCGTGCAGATGTGCGCGGGCGACGTCGCGGACTTGCCATGAGGCGTGGTCGGCTGAGCCGCGAACGCGGGCGTGGCCAGCATGGCGGCGGCTGCTGTGAGGGAGACGACGGTGGTCTTCAAGCGCATGGTGTGAGTCCTTTCGGGAGGCATGTCCGTGGAGCCGGCAGATCGGCCCCTCAGCACCCCTATCGCCGCGGGGCGCCAAAGGGGTACGCCCGCTCCAAGCGCAGCAATCCCCGTCGCTGCAGCGCCTTGACCGCGCCCGGCCGCTTGCCGACCGCCCGCGCGATCTCCTCGATCGTCAGGTCGCCGATGATCCGCAGCAGCAGGACCGAGCGCTGGTCGGGCGGCAGCTCGTCGATCGCCGCCCGCACCGACGCGTCCGCGATGCGGGCCACGACCTCCTCGTGGAGGTCGCCGCCTCCCGCGGTCTCCGGCTGGTCGGACGTCACCTCGACGGGCCGCCGCCGCCGGCGTCGCCGATCGTCGGTCAGGCGCCGGTGGGCGATCGTGAACACCCACGCATGGAACTCGCGTTCGCCGCCGCTGAAGCCGTGTAGGCCGCGCACGACCTGCAGGAAGACCTCGCCGGCAACGTCCTCCGGGTCGGCGGCCCCCTGGGCGCGCAGGTAGCCGACGAGCTTCGGGCTCAGCTCGCCGTGGATGCGCGTCCACGCCCACTCGGCACCGGCGCGGGCGCCGAGCAGGACGTCCTCGAAGGGATCGGCCGGGGCCACGCCGGCCGCGCGTCAGAAGCGGCGCTTGATCTTCACCGACCGGCCGGCACTCGAGACGAAGTTGCCGTCGACGATTGAGACGAACACGCGATAGGTCCCGCCACGGCGGATGCGGATCGACTTGGCGTAGCGCGAGAAGGTCTTGCCCGCCGTGTGCGTGATCGTCCCGGCGACCGTGACCCAGCGCGTGCCGCGCAGCTTCTGGATCCCGACCTGCGCGCCGGGGCGCGCGGGGGTGACCGTGCCGAAGAACCGGACCCTGCCGCCCGTGCGCACGCGCCGCGCGCTCGTGTTCGTGCTGACGCGGACCGCGACGCCGACGCCGACGATCGGGCTCGCGACGGCGGGCCTGTCGGGGATGGCGACCTTGTACTGCGTGTTGATCGGCACCGACAGCAGCGTGAAGGCGAACGTGCCGTCGGCGGCCACCACCTGCGGGTTGCCGACCGTCACGAACCCCTGCGTGTAGGGGAACGGGTTGGACTGCAGGATGACGGGGCGGCCGGCGCTGCCCGTGCCGCTGAGCGTCCCCGCGAGGACCACCGGGCGGTTGAACGGCACCGGATTGGGAAGCGCGGCGAGCGTGAGCCCGAGCGGCTGGGCGCGGGTCTTGAACGTCCGGTCGGCGCCCTGCACGGTGCCCTGGGCGTTGTGGGTGACCAGCCGGTAGTGGTAGATCGTCGCCGGCGCGAGCGAGCCGACGTTCGCAACCACGGCGATCGCCTTGGTCCCGCTGCCGACGGCGGCGGCCGGGGTCTCGGCGCCGTAGAGCGTCGTCGGCCCGTAGCGGAAGAGATAGGTCGTGGCCGCCCCGTTGGGGTTGACCTTGCCGAGCAGGGTCACCGAGGCCGGCGTGACGTTGGCGACGGCGCCCGTGGTGGCGGCGGGCTTGGTGGCCGCCGCGAGCGCAAGCGCGGGCAGCGCGAGCGTCAGCGTGAAGATCGTCAGGACCGAGCGGCGAGCTCGGCGGGTTCTGCGTGGCACTGTGGTCCTCCCCCGGTTAACGGCGCTGCCTACACTTGGGCTATCGCATTCGTCGTCGAAAAGTTGCTGCTTGCGGCTCCTCGCGGTTACTGCGCGGGTGTCGATCGCGCCGTCCAGACGGTCGAGCGCGCGCTCGAGCTCTATGGCGCCCCGGTCTATGTCCGCAAGGAGATCGTCCACAACAAGCACGTCGTCGAGCAGTTGCGCGAGCGGGGGGCGATCTTCGTCGACGAGATCGACGACAGCATCCCCTCCGGCGCAACGACGGTGTTCTCCGCCCACGGCGTGTCTCCTGCGGTGCACGCGCAGGCGGCCGCGCGCGCGCTGTCGACGATCGACGCCACCTGCCCGCTCGTGACGAAGGTCCACGTCGAGGCCAAGAAGTTCGCGGCCGAGGGCTACACGATCGTGCTGATCGGCCACAGCGGCCACGAGGAGGTCGAGGGCACGATGGGCGAGGCGCCGGACTCGATCGTGCTCGTCGAGACCGAGGCCGACGTCGACGCGCTGCAGATCGCCGACCCGGAGAAGATGGCGTACATCTCGCAGACGACGCTGTCGGTCGACGAGACGCGCACGATCATCGATCGCCTGCGCGAGCGCTTCCCGGCGATCACCGGGCCGCGCACCGACGACATCTGTTACGCCACGACCAACCGCCAGGCAGCCGTCAAGCAGATGGCCGCCGAATGCGACCTCGTGCTCGTCATCGGCTCGCAGAACTCGTCGAACTCGCAGCGCCTCGTCGAGGTCGCGCGCGACTACGGCGCCGACTCCTACCTCATCGACAACGAGGCGCAGGTCGAGGAGGCGTGGCTGCAGGACAAGCGCGTCGTTGGCATCTCGTCGGGGGCGAGCGCGCCCGAGGAGCTCGTGCGCCGGCTCGTCGCGTTCTTCACCGAGCGTGGCGTCGCGGACGTGTCCGAGTTCGAGGTCATCCGCGAGGATGTGCGCTTCATGCTGCCCAAGCGCATCCGCGAGGACCTCGCGGCGACGGCATAGGCACCTGCGCCAGCTCGTCATCTCAGACCTGCATCTCGGCGAGCACACGGGCGCCGACGTGCTGCGGCGTCCCGCGGCGCTCGCGAAGCTGCTCGAGCGCCTCGACGGCGTCGACCGGCTCGTGCTGCTCGGCGACACGCTGGAGCTGCGCCACGGGCCGGCGCGCGACGCGCTGGCCGTCGCGGAGCCGGTGATGCGCGCGATCGGCGACGTGCTCGGCGACGCGGGCGAGGTCGTCCTGGTGCCCGGCAACCACGACCACGCGATCGGCGCGGGCTGGCTGGACTGGCGCGCGCGCCGCGAGCGACCCGAGCCGCTGGGCCTGGAGACGCGCATCGCGGCGGAGCGCGCGTCCTGGATCGCCAAGCGGCTGGCGGGCTGGCTGGGCCCGGCGACCGTCGAGCTCGCCTACCCCGGCCTGTGGCTGCGCGACGACGTCTACGCCACGCACGGCCACTACCTCGACGCGCATGTCGTGATGCCGACCCTCGAGCGCCTGTCGGTGGGCGCGCTGGCGCGCCTCGTCGGTACGGTTCCCGAGGTGGCCTGCGCGGAGGACTACGAGGCGGTGCTCGCGCCGATCTACGCGCTCATCCACGCCAGCGCGCAGCGCGCGGACGGCCGGCGCACGGCGATCGGCAAGCGCTCGGCGGTCGGCGTGTGGCGCTCGCTGGCGCCGAGGGGCCGGGCCCGGTCGCTGCGCGGCTACGCGCTGGCGGTGCCGTTCGGGCTCGCCATCGCCGCCGCCAACAGGGCCGGCATCGGGCCGGTGCAGGCGCAGATCGGCCTCGTGGACCTGCGGCGGTCGGGCCTTGCGGCGATCGGCGAGGTGGCGCGGCGCCTGCGCCTGGAGCCCGAGCATCTCGTCTTCGGCCACACGCACCGCAAGGGCATGCTCGAAGGCGACGATCCCGCGGAGTGGCGCACGCCGAGCGCGATCCAGCTGCACAACTGCGGCAGCTGGGTGCACGAGACGGTCTTCACGGGCCGCGGGCAGCAGGGCCGCAACCCCTACTGGCCGGGCAGCGCGATCGCCCTCGACGACGACGGTCCCCCGCGCCTGGAGCGCCTGCTCGCGGACATGTCCGAGCGGACGTTCCGGGACGGCTGAGCTGGCGGCGCGGCGCTCGGCGCCGAACCCCGCTTCCACGCGCGAGCAGACGCGGATGCGTACTACGCCAGCCCGGCCGTGAACTGCACGGCGTGGCACGTCACGCCGTCGCCGACCTCGAGCTCGAGGACTCCTGCCGCGTGGCGCTCGTGCTCGACGAGCGCGAAGCAGCCGGCGTGGGGGACCTCAACCTCGTCGCCGTTGACCCGCACACACGGCGGGGGGGAGCCGTCCGCCGCGCCGTGCGGCTCGAGGACGGCCCACACCGCCCCGGCTTCGTACGGGCCCGACCAGGCCCCCTGCTGCTCGGGCGTCGGGAGCACCAGCGGCGCATCGGGCGCGTCCTCCGGGCGAACGAGCTCCAGCGGCTGCGGCTGCACTCCGAGCAGCTCGCAGATCTCGGCCTCGGTCTCGGCGTAGGCGCCCTCCCCGTAGTGGTAGGAGTGCAGGCGCAGCTCGCGGTCGAAGAGGTAGCGCGCGGGCCAGCCCTCGTTGCCGTAGTCGCGCCACAGCGCGAACTCGGTGTCGAGCACGACGGGGTGCTCGATGCCCAGGCGCGCGACCGCGGCGCGGACCTGGTCGGGGTCCTGCGAGGGCGGATAGCCCGGGGCATGGGCCGAGATCACCCGCAGCCCCGCCGCTGCGTGGCGCGCGTGCCACCCGCGCACATAGGGGAGCGTGCGCAGCGAGTTGGAGCGGCAGAAGTCCCAGAACTCGAGCAGCACCGGGCGCCCGAGCTGCTTGTCCATCCGCAGGCTCGCGACGTTGATCCACTGCAGCCCGGCCGGGATCATCGGGGCGCTGAGCGTGTCTATCGGTGCTCGCACGACGGGCCAAGCTAGCAGCGCGATGCGGCTCGGCGGCTACCTACACTCGTGCGATGCGCCGTCGCCGCCTGCTCGCGTCTCTCGGCGTGGCGGCCGGTGCGACGCTCGCGCTTCCGAGCGCCGCGGCGGCGCACGGGCTGGTCGGCCGCGAGGACCTGCCGATCCCCAAGTGGCTGTTCGGCTGGGGGGCGACCGCCGTGCTCGTCGCATCGTTCGTGGGTCTCGCCGTCCTGTGGCCGAAGCCGCGCCTGGAGGGGCTCACCGAGCGGCGCGCGTTCGCGCCGGCGAAGCTGCTCGACCCGGTCTGCGGCCTGATCGGGACGGCCGCGTTCGCGCTGCTGGTCTACGCCGGCTACGCGGGCACGCAGACGCCGCCGACCAACAACCTCACGCCGGTCTTCGTCTTCGTCCTGTTCTGGGTCGGGCTGGCGGTGGCCTCGCTGCTGTTGGGCGACATCTTCAAGGCCTTCAACCCGTGGCGCGCGACCGCGCGGGCGGTGGGGTGGGTCGCGGGGAAGGCCAGCCCCGCGGGCCTGCCGGAGCCGATGGCCTACCCCGCCTGGCTCGGGCGCTGGCCCGCGACGTTCTTCATCCTCGGCTTCGCGTGGATCGAGCTCGTCTACGCGGGCCGCACCGATCCGAGCCACCTCGCCACGCTGGCGCTCGTCTACGCGGCGCTGCAGTTCGTCGGCATGAGCCTCTACGGGATCGAGACGTGGAACAGCTACGGCGACGGGTTCGGCGTCTACTTCGGGCTCTTCGCGCGGCTGTCGCCGCTGCACTGGACCCGCGGCGAGGTCCTGGTGCGCCCCGTGCTCAGCGGCCTCACGAAGCTCGACGTCGTCCCGGGCACCGTCGCGCTGCTGTGCACGATGATCGGCACGACGTCCTTCGACGGCTTTCAGGGCGGGCGCGCCTGGACGTCGCTGGCGCCGCGGCTGACGGACTCCCTGCGCGGCCTCGGCCTCAGCCAGGCGAACGCGCTCGAGGGGGCGTTCACGATGGGCCTGGTCGGGATGGTGCTCGTCGTCTCCGGGCTCTTCTGGCTCGGCGTCTGGGGCATGCAGCGCGAGAGCCGCGGGCGCATGACCTCTCAGCAGCTGGCGTGGCGCTTCGTGCACTCGCTCGTCCCGATCGCGGCCGCCTACATCATCGCCCACTACTTCTCGCTGCTGGCCTACGACGGCCAGCGCGTGGCCTATCTGGTCTCCGACCCGCTCGGCGTCGGCAGCGACTACTTCGGCACGGCGGTCGCGGTGCCGACGATCGACTACGGCTGGATCTCGGCGACCGGGATCTGGTACGTCCAGGTCGCCGCGCTCGTCTGCGGGCATGTCGCGGGGCTCATCCTGGCGCACGATCGCGCCCTTCTGACCTTCAAGCAGAGCCGCACCGCGACGCGTTCGCAATACTGGATGCTCGCGGTCATGATCGCCTTCACCTCCTTGGGCTTGTGGCTGCTGTCCTCAGCGAACTCATGACACCACCAATCGCACACGCCGGTCACTGGATCGCGGACCTGCTCTACGTCCTGCCGCTGGCGATCGCGCTCGGCTTTCTCTTCGTGCAGTCGCGGCGCGACAAGCGCGCGGACGAAGCGGAGGGCACGAGCACGCCCGTCGACAGCCCGCCGCCCGCCTAGCTCCGCGACCTACCCGGCCTCTCGCTCCAGCGCGGCCACGTCGTGCGCCAGCCCCTCCGGGGTCAGGACGCTCGTCTGAAAGCCGATGCGCTGACGGCCGCTGCCGTCGAGCAGGACGGTCGACGCCGAGTGATCCTCCTTCGCCGTCTGCGGCGCGACGCCGTACGCGCGCCAGATGCGCTGCAGCTGGGCGCTCGTGCCAAGGACCCAGCGCATGCGGCCGGTCATCTGCTGCTTGAGGGCGAAGGCACGCGCGCGCTGCGGGGTGTCGTTGGCCGGATCGACGCTCACGGCGACGACCGGCACGTCGTGGCCGAGGTCGTCGAGGCCGGCGCGGATCTGCTGCGTGGTCAGCGGGCAGGTGTCGCGGCAGGTCGTGTAGAGAAACGTCACCACGACGGGCCGGCCGCGCATGTCGCTGAGGCGCACGAGCCTGCCGTCCTCGTCGCGCAGCCCGAAGTCGGCCGGCGGGATGCCGGGCGGTCGCAGCGCGCCCGAGAAGCCGGCGCCCTGCGCGGCGTGGTCGCCGACCGCGAACAGGAGCACGCCGGCGACGCCCGCGAGGGCGAGCATCCCCGTGACGAAGAGGGCGAGGCGCAGGCGGGCCGGCATCGGCCCCTGAGCCTAGAGGCGGTCGCGGCCCGGCGAGCCGCCGGGGCTCCTCACGGCTCGATCAGCCCGCGCCTGATCGCGTAGCGCACGAGCTCGACGCGGTCGCGCATGCCCAGCTTGCGCAGCAGGTTCGCGCGGTGCGACTCGACGGTCTTCTCGGCGAGATGCAGCAGCGCGCCGATCTCGCGGTTGGTGTGCGCCTCCGCGATGAGCTTGAGGACCTCGCGCTCGCGCAGCGTCAGCGGCTCCTGCGGGCCCGAGCTGTCGTCGGCCATCCATTCGCGGATCAGCGAGCGCTCGGCGGCGTTGGTCATGAAGGGCTCGCCGCGCGCCACGGCGCGCACCGCCTCGACGAGCGCCTGGTCGGCCTCGCGCTTGAGCACGTAGCCGGCGGCGCCCGCCTGCAGCGCCTCGAAGAGGTAGCGCTCGTCGTCGTGCATCGAGAGCACGAGCACGGACACCTCCGGGGCATGGGCGCGGATCTCGACGGTCGCCTGCAGCCCGGTCATGCGCGGCATCGACACGTCGAGGATGCAGATGTCGGGGCGCTCGCGCAGCGCCATCTCGACGGCCTCGATGCCGTCGGCGGCCTCCGCGACGACCTCCATGTCGGGCTGGCGGTCCAGCAGCAGGCGCAGTCCGCCGCGCATGATGCCGTGGTCGTCGGCGACGAGCAGCCTCATCGCGCCCGCGTGCCCTTCGCGTCGAGCACCAGCTCGATCGTCGTTCCGGCGCCCGGCACGGTGCGCACGTCCAGGCGCCCGCCCGCGAGCATCGCGCGCTCGCGCATCCCCGCCAGCCCCGAGCCGCCGTCGCGCAGCCGGCCGGGATCGAAGCCGCTGCCGTCGTCGACGACCGTCACGCGCACCTGCGCGCCGTTGCAGCCGCTGACCGCCACGCGCAGCGTCTGCGCGTGCGCATGGCGCGCCGCGTTGGAGAGCGCCTCCTGCACGACGCGGTAGACGACGAGCTGCTCGAACTCGCCCAGGAACAGGCGCGTGCCGTCGGCGGAGAACTGCGCCGGGATGCCGAAGCGCTCGCCGAACACGCGGACCTGCGTGCGCAGCGCCGGCAGCAGGCCGTGGTCGTCGAGCGCCGCCGGGCGCAGGTCGCGCGCCAGGCCGAGCAGCTCCTGCATCGCCTGCGTGGCGAGGCGCTGGGTCTCGGCGAGCTCCTCGGCGAACTGCGGCGGCGCGCCCTCGGCGGTCGCGGCGAGCCGGATCGAGACCGCGGCGAGCGCCTGGTTGACCTCGTCGTGCAGGTCGCGGGCGACGCGCGCGCGCTCGGACTCCTGCGCACGCAGGACGGCCACGGCGGTGCCCTTGCGCTCGGCCTCCAGCCGGGAGATCATCAGGTTGAAGGACTCGCGCAGGCGGGCGATGTCGGCGGGCTCGCCGGCGGACGCCTGCGCGCGGATGCCCGGCGCCGTGAGGTCGACGCACTCCATCGTGCGCGTCAGCGACTCAAGCGGGGCGAAGCGACGGCGCATGACGAAGTTGTTGGCGAGGATCGTGGCGAGGATCGCCGCCGCCAGGACGAGGAACTGGCGCAGGCCGGTCGAGTTGCCGAGGTCCAGGCGCGCAGCGACGCTCGCCGCGAACACGGTCGCGACGATGACCAGCGTGTTGACGGTCAACACCTGTGAGAGCAGGGCGGGGCGGCGCATGGGGTCCTGACCCCATGTCGGCGCGGCCCTCCATGACCGATACTCCTCGTGTTGATCCCTCCACGAAGGTTTGCCTTGAAGTCCGGAAGGCGATCGGGACGCCCCCCGCAGCAGGGGGCGTCCCTTTTGCGTTTCCGGGCACAATCCCGTTGTGGCCCGGCGCTACACTTTCTGAAGTACCAGAAGTCCGACCACCTTTGAGGAGATTCGAGTGAGCCCCTCCGGCGCGGAGTTCATCCGCCAGATCAAGAGCCAGATCGCGCAGGTCGATCCAGGCGACGTCCATGCCGCCCTGACGAGCAACGGCAACGGCAACGGCAGGCTCGCGGTCATCGACGTGCGCGAGAACGAGGAGGTCGCCCGCGGGATCATCCCCGGCGCGACGCACATCTCCCGCGGCTACCTGGAGTCGCGCATCGACGGCACGGTCCCGGACCGCTCCGACCACGTCGTCCTGTACTGCGCCTCGGGCAACCGCTCGGCGCTCGCCGCCAAGACCCTGCAGGACCTCGGCTACGAGAACGTCGAGTCGATGACCGGCGGCTACACGCTGTGGAAGGACCGCGGCTACGAGGTCGAGGTCCCGCGCGTGATGACGCCCGAGCAGCGCGAGCGCTACAGCCGCCACATGCTCGTGCCGGAGATCGGCGCCGAGGGCCAGCAGAAGCTGCTCGACGCCAAGGTGCTGCTGCTCGGCGCCGGCGGCCTCGGCTCGCCCACCGCGCTGTATCTCGCCGCGGC
>JAXDFS010000199.1:0-4424 GCA_034665465.1 Solirubrobacteraceae bacterium | reverse complement strand
CCGACGCGATCGCCGGCCACGACGGGCTCGACCAGGCCGGTCTCGACGCCGTGCTCATCACCCTCGACGGCACGGACAACAAGTCGCGGCTGGGAGCGAACGCGATCCTCGGCGTCTCGCTCGCCGCCGCGCACGCCGCCGCGGCCGAGGAGGGGCTTCCGCTCTACCGGTACCTCGGCGGCGAGGGCGCCCACGTCCTGCCCGTGCCGATGATGAACGTCCTCAACGGCGGCGCGCACGCCGACAACAAGGTCGACTTCCAGGAGTTCATGGTGGTGCCGGCGGGCGCGGCCACGTTCGCCGACTGCCTGCGCATGGGCGCCGAGGTCTTCCACGCGCTGAAGAAAACCCTGCACGACGCGGGCCTGGGAACCGCGGGCGGCGACGAGGGCGGCTTCGCGCCCGACCTCGGCTCCAACGAGGAGGCGCTGCAGATGCTCGTGCGCGGCATCGAGTCCGCCGGCTATGCGCCCGGCGAGGACGTCTTCATCGCGCTCGACCCGGCGACGAGCGAGATCCACGACAGCGGCGCCTACGTGCTCGAGCACGAGAACCGCTCGCTGACGGCCGACGAGATGGCCGCCTACTGGGCCGACCTCTGCGCGCGCTACCCGATCGTGTCGATCGAGGACGGGATGGACGAGGAGGACTGGGACGGCTGGAAGACGCTGACCGACGGCGTCGGCGACCGCGTGCAGCTCGTCGGCGACGACCTCTTCGTGACGAACACGGCGCGGCTGCAGCGCGGCATCGACCTGGGCGTCGCCAACTCGATCCTCGTCAAGGTCAACCAGATCGGGACCCTCACCGAGACGCTCGACGCGATCGCGACCGCGCGCGCCGCCGGCTACACCGCCGTCATGTCGCACCGCTCCGGCGAGACGGAGGACACGACGATCGCCGACCTCGCCGTCGCGACGGGCTGCGGGCAGATCAAGACCGGCGCGCCGTCGCGCTCGGATCGCGTCGCGAAGTACAACCAGCTGCTGCGCATCGAGGAGGCGCTCGGGGAGGCGGCCGAGTTCCCCGGGCGCAGCGTCCTGCGCTCGTAGAGCGGGCGCGCAAAGATCCGTTGCAGCGGGAGGAGCGCGCCGGCCGAGGACGAACCGAGCCTCGATGGCCGAGTTTGCACCGCGGGTGCGTTGGGACCGGGTCGGGCGGATCGCCCTGCTGTTCGTCGGGCTGCTTGTCATCTATCTCTACATCAACCCGCTGCGCACGTACATCTCGACCTGGCAGGAGGCCAAGGCCAAGCGCGGCGAGGTCACTGCGCTGCAGCGCGAGCACGAGGTGCTGCTGCGCCGCCAGCGCGCGCTGCGTGCCCCCGGCAGCGTCGAGACGGAGGCCCGGCGCCTGGGCATGGTGCGCAACGACGAGCGCGCCTACGTCGTCCGCGGCCTGCCGCGCGGGGACCGCTAGGGCAGCTGGGCCGCAGCGGCGGCGGGTAGCCTCCGCCGTCGTGGCGACGAGCTTCGAGACAGCGCTGGTGCAGTGGCGCGAGGGCGAGCGGCGGATGGCCGGCGCGCCGCCTGACCAGCGCCCGGCGCTCGAGGCCGTCGTGCAGCGCATCGAGGCGGAGCTGCGCCGGCGCCTGGGCGGCACGTTCACGACCGACGAGCTCGCCGAGCTCTACGAGCAGGGCACCGACTGGTGCACGGACCTCGCCGCGGTCGTCGCCCCCGACGAGCCCTGGGCCTGGGACGCGCGCACCGTCGCCGACTCTGCGTTCCTGCGCTACCTCAGAGATGCCCGCGACTTCGCGGGCGGCAGGAGGACCGAGCCCTAGGAGCCTGTCGTAAAAGTCGCGCCGCGCCAGCGAACCGTTCCGCGGCGCCGGATCGCCACCCGGTTTACCCAGGAATCCAACCAGGATTCCCAGGTGCAACCGTGCGGCGCCCGGCATCCACGGCCCGGCACGCTGACACGACGGGACTTTCCCGACACACTCCTTAGGCGGGCCGGCCAGCCGTGCCGGCGGCGTCGGCTACTCGACCTCGTCGGCGCCGGCGCGGCGGATCACGATCTGGTCCTCTTCGATCGACACCTCGACGGGGCGGTGGCCCGCCCAGTGCTCGGCGTAGATGGGGTTGTCGGCGACGGCGGGGTCCAGCCACAGGCCATAGCCGTCCTCGCCGTGGTCGAAGGTGCCCTCGAGCGCGCCCGCTGACGTGCGCGTGCGTCCGCGCCCACCGCGGCGGCCGCGGCGGCGGGGGGCGGCCTTCGCCGGGCCCTCGTCGTCCTCGTCCTCGCCGGCCTCCGCGCGGCGGGCGGCCTCCTCGGCCTGGCGAGCGGCCTCGGCGGCCTCCTCCTCGGCCTTGCGCACCTCGGCGGCCTCGAGCTCGGCGGCGACGAGCGCGTCGTCCTCGGCGCGCAGGTCGATCTCGTCGTCGAAGTCGACCTTCGGCGCCTCGCCGTTCTCGGCGTCGGCGGGGAGCAGGTCGTTGTCGCGCTTGAAGGTCTCGATCTGCTGGACCGTCGCCTCGAGCTGGTGGGCGATCCAGGCGTCGGTGCGACCCTGGCGGACCCAGCCGCGGATCTGGTTCAGGTGCGGGCGCAGTGAGCGTCGTGCCATGACCGGGGAGACCCTACAAGACCCGGAGCGCCGACCAAGCGGCGCCATCGTGCCTGGCCGGGCGGCGGTTGCCTTTGCACAGGGAACCTGCTTGAGTTGATTCGGCGACAAGGAGAGTGGCCAATGCTGGTCCTGACACGCAAGTCCAACCAGAGCATCATGATCGGCGACGACATCGAGATATCGGTGCTGTCGATCATGGGCGAGAAGGTCCGCATCGGCATCCAGGCGCCCAGGGACATCCCGGTCTTCCGCAAGGAGGTCTACCTGGAGATCCAGGCCGAGCGCGGCCAGGTCACCGCCGGCGGCACCGTCGAAGCGGCACTGCGCAAGCTCAGCACCTAGACCCCCGGCTCGTATGGCTGCCGATCGGCCGGGCGCCAGGCGCCCCGCCCGGGACGCTCAGCCCATCACGATGTAGAGCGTCTGGAACATCGCGATCGTGACGATGACCGCCGTCGCGATCAGCGTCAGCACGAGCACGATGAAGCGCATCGTCCCGCGCTTGTGCACGCGCTCGAGGTTGCGCTGGCGGGCGCGCAGGACCGCTTGGCGGCGCAGCGACTCCCGCCGGGCCCGGTCCTCGGTGGTCTCGTGATGAAAGGCGCGCTCGAAGTCGGCGAGCGTCTGGCGCATACGGGTTGCCATGCGTTACGGAGCGTAGAGCACTTCGGGATCGTTCAACAGGCCGACCACAGGCCCCGCCCGGCGTCGCGGGCCTGCCGCGCAAGCGCCGCGAAGCGGGCCGCGTGGCGCACGTCGGGCGCGATCGTCAGGGGTCGCGCGTACCCGCGCCGCGCCAGGTCGGCGTTGACGAACAGGCCGTCGCGGGCGCGGTAGACGTAGGCCAGCAGCCGCCCGTAGCGATCGCGTTCCTCGACGTCGCGCACGAGCCGCACCCGCTCGCCGCCGACGAGGCGCTCGTTGAACGCCGACGCCGCCCGTCCGTAGCACTGCACGGGCTTGGTCGGATGATGCGTCTCGGGCGTGTCGATCCCGATGTAGCGCACCTTCTCGCGCCGGCCCGCGACGAGAACGTGAATCGTGTCGCCGTCGATGACCCGGGCGACGACGCCCTCGCTCGTCGCATCCGAGCCGCCGACGCCGGTTCCGCCACCGCCCAGCAGACCCGAGGAGCCCGCGCCCGCGGCAGCGGCGAGCCCGAGCGCCAGCGCGACGACGATGCTGCTGCTGCGTGACACGCGACGCACGCTACGGCGCGCCGTGGCGTGATGAACGGCGCGTTGCAGTCCTGACACGAAGGTGCGCGAGCGTTGGCGCAGTCCGCGGGACTCCTGTAGGCGAAGCCGAGGCGGAGCAACTCGCCGAACGAGTCCGACCCGATCGTATCGTCAGCTAATGGTCGCCATACGGCCGAAAGCTGACAGAACCTCGGAGGACCACCGCGAACCGCCACCGGCGATACCACCCGCCACCTACGCGATCGTGACCTCCGGCGAGAGGTAGACGTCCTGGACGGCGTGCAGGAGCGCGACGCCCTCCTCGAGCGGGCGCTGGAAGGCCTTGCGCCCCGAGATCAGCCCGGTGCCGCCGGCGCGCTTGTTGATGACCGCGGTCCGGACGGCCTCGCCGACGTCCGTGGCGCCCGACGACGCACCTCCGGAGTTGATCAGCGGCGAGCGGCCCATGTGGCAGTTGACGAGCTGGTAGCGCGTGAGGTCGATCGGGTGGTCGGTGGTCAGCCGCTCGTAGACGAGCTCGCTGGTCTTCCCGTACGAGCCGCCGCCGAGCGCGCTGACGGCCGCGAAGCCGCGGTTGGTCTCGGGCAGCTTCTGCTTGATGATGTCGGCCTCGAGCGTGACGCCGAGGTGGTTGGCCTGCCCGCTGAGGT
>JAXDFS010000198.1:0-7240 GCA_034665465.1 Solirubrobacteraceae bacterium | reverse complement strand
CGGATCCCCCACTTGCCGGTCGCCTCGTCGAGCACCGTGCGCAGCTGCAGGTTGATCTCGTCGCGACTGGTCAGCGCCTGCTCGAGCGTCAGGCCGCCGATGACGTTGCGCAGCGTCGTGACGGTGAGCTGCTCGATCGCCTGCAGCGGGTTGGCGACCTCGTAGGAGACCGACTTGGCGTCGGTGATCGTGAAGTACAGGACGCTGTCGATGAGGATGCCGACGTTGTCGCCGGTGATGACGCCGGCGGGCTTGAACGTGACGACCTGCTCGCGCAGGTCGATCAGCGGGCGCACGCGGTCGACGAACGGCACGACGACGCCCAGTCCCGGCAGCAGCGTGCGCTGGTAGCGGCCGAAGCGCTCCACGACACCCGCCCGGGCCTGCGGGATGATCCGCACGGTGCGCGACGCGAGCAGGATCGCGAACAGGGCGATGACGGCGAGGACGATCAGGCCGGCGGCCATACCTACCTCCTGTGATCTGCGGTTGCGGTGGCGACCACGTCTAGACAGTGTCGCTGACGAGCGCGGTCGCGCCGCTGATCTGCACCACATGCACGCGGCGCCCGGCCTCGATGACCTCGTCGTCGTCGTAGGCGCGAGCGGTCCAGACCTCGCCGTCGAGCTTGACCGCGCCCGTCTGGGCGCCGTTGTCGACGCGCTGCGTGACGATCGCCGACTTGCCCACGAGCGCGGCCGTCCCCGTGCGCAGCTGTGCCGGGGTGCGCAGGTGGCGGCGCGCGATCGGTCGTACGAAGCCCAGCAGCAGCCCGGAGCTCACGAGGAAGACGAGCATCGTCACGGCGGCCCCCGCACCGGCGAGTTGCGCCAGCGCGCCCAGCAGGGCTCCGGCGGCGAACGGCGCGAGATAGAGGCTCAGCGACAGGACCTCCCCGGCCGCGAGGATCACGGCGAGCAGGATCCAGAAGAGCCACGCATCCATCGCCAGATGAAATATAGGGCCACGCGCGGCCCGGCCGGGACGGTTGCCGGCGCGCGGGCGACCTGTGGCCGGCAGCGCAACTCGCCCTCGCGGCGACCGTTGCAGACGTATGCGCCTCGGGCTCCCCGCCGGCATCGCCCTGCTGGTCCTCGGATGCACGGCGGCGCCGGCCGGCGCTGACTCCCTGAGCTCCGGGCGCACGGTCACCCCGGCCGGCGCCCGGATCGACGACTTCTCCCTGGCGACGAGCCCGGCCGGGGGGCGCTCGGGCCTGCTCTACCGGGCCGAGGCGGACGTCAGCGGTGCCCACAAGCTGCTCTTCGCCCGGCTCGGCGCCGGACGCAACCTCGGGCCGGTGCGCCGCCTGGAGGCGCCCCGCAGCGGGGGCAGGGAGGTGACGGTCTTCGACTCGAGGATCGCCGTGAGCGCGGATGGCGGGACCGTGGCGGCCTGGGTCGCCCGCGGGCGCGTGGCGGGCCACGACGACCTGCGCGTCGCGATCGCACCGCGCGGCCGCGGCTTCGGGAGCGCGCGGACGCTCGTGCGGGTGCCGAGCCGCCTGGGCTTCGTACCCGACGTCGCGGTCGACGGCGTCGTCGCGGGATCCCATGGCCGGGCGGTGATCCTCTGGACCACCGAGCGCCCCAGCTCGATCCTGCTGCGCGCCGCCGTGCGGACACGCGGCGGGGGCTTCGGGCGCCCCCAGACGCTCGGGCCGCTCGCGTTCGGGGCCTCGTCCGCGCCGGCGCTCGCGCTCGCGCCGTCCGGCACCGTCGTGGCCGCCGGGATGCAGCGCGGCGCGGACCACTCCTCGGTCAGGGCGGCCACGCTGCGCCCCGGCGCTCGCCGCTTCGGGGCCCTGCGGCGGATCTCCGGCGACGAAGACGCCGACGACGTCGGCGTCTTCGGCGGGCCGGGCGGCGCCGGCGTGAGCTGGAGCGACGACCGGCGCGCGAGCGGCGCCCTGCTGGGGCTGCGGATCGCCCGGCTGCGCCGCGACGGGACGCTCGCCCCGCGCCAGACGCTCGCGCTCGTCGAGCCGGGCGCCCGGGCGCTCGAGGTCGACGGGCTGCAGCTCGGCTTCCCGCTCGCGGGCCCGGTCGCCGCGTGGCAGGTCTTCCGGGACATCAGCGAAGCCGGCGACGACGCCAGGGACAACACGCGGATCGACACCGCGATCGGGCGCGGCGCCAACGTGTTCCACGCGGCGCAGACGCGCACGGCTCCCGCCGCGCAGGTCGGCCTCCCGGTCGTGGGCGCGCTGCCGCGCACGATGCTGCTCGCGTGGCCGGAGCGCCTCGGGAGCGCCGACACGTGGCACCTGCGACTGGCGGCGCATCGGTCGGGCGGCGACTGGGGCCCGGCGCGCACGTTCGCCGACAGCGACGGTGCGATCGCGATCGCGGCCGGCCGCCGCAGCGCGCTGGTGCTGTGGCAGCCCTTCGTGCCCGACGCCGCGCAGCGGGTGCTGCGGCTCGCCGTCTACCGCCCCTGAGGACGGCGCGGCCCGCGATCAGGTCAGCAGGGCGCGCGCGTAGTCGTCGGCGTCGAACGGGCGCAGGTCCTCGAGCGCCTCGCCGATGCCGATCAGCTTCACGGGGATCCCCAGCTCGCCGGCGATCGCGAGCGCGATGCCGCCCTTCGCCGTGCCGTCGAGCTTGGTCAGCACGATCCCGTCGACCGGGACGGCCTCCGAGAAGAGCTTGGCCTGGCGCAGCCCGTTCTGCCCGGTCGTGGCGTCGACGGTCAGCAGCGTCTCGTGCGGCGCGCCCTCCAGTTGCTTGGCGATCACGCGGCGCACCTTGGCGAGCTCGGCCATCAGGTTGTCCTGCGTGTGCAGGCGCCCGGCGGTGTCGATGATCACGACGTCCGCCCCGCGCTCGGTGCCCTGCTTGATCGCCTCGAACGCGACCGCGCCCGGATCCGAGCCCTCCCGCCCGCTGACGATCTCACAGCCCGCGCGCTGCGCCCAGCCCTCGAGCTGCTGCACGGCCGCTGCCCGAAAGGTGTCCGCCGCGCCGAGGACGACCTTCAGCCCGAGCTCCTTCTGCAGGTGCCACGCGAGCTTGCCGATCGTCGTCGTCTTGCCGGTGCCGTTGACGCCGACGGCCATGATCACGGTCGGGGCGGCGCGCAGGTCGATGCGATCGTCGCCGGTGCGGGCGATCGCGGCCAGCATCTCCTCCAGGCGCCGGCTCAGCGCCTCGCCGCCGACGAGCTCGCCGCCGGAGGCCTCCTGCTCGAGCTCGCCGACCACGCGGGCGGTCGTCGCAGCGCCGACGTCGGCCATGATGAGCGCCTCCTCCAGGCGCTCCCACGTCGCCTCGTCGAGGTCGCCCTCGAGCAGCGTCGCCTGGATCTCGGCGCCGAGCGCCTCGCGTGTCTTTGAGAGGTTGCTGCGCAGGCGCTTGAAGAAGCGGCGCTTGCGCTCCGGGGCCTCGCCGCTGCCGTCGTCGCCTGCGGCCGCGGCCGCGGCGGCGGGCGGCGCGATCGCGTCGGAGATGAAGAGGTCAGACCAGTCGCGAGCCATGAGGATGCGCGACCATAGCGTCATGGCGCTCGCGTTCTGCCCCGGCCGCTCCGACGAGCCTCCGGGATCCGAGCTGCTTGGCGAGCTCATCGACCATCTGAACGCGGTCTACCCCGGCCGCGCGGCGCGACCGGGGTCGGTGACGACCCCCGACGAGATGGTGGCGCCGGGCGGCGCCTTCCTCGTCGGCTACGAGGACGGCCGGCCGGTCGCGTGCGGCGGGCTGCGGCGCCTGGCGGACGGCGTCTGCGAGATCAAGCGGATGTACGTCGTGCCGAGCGCCCGCTCGCGCGGGGCCGGCCGCGCGCTGCTGGAGGCGCTGGAGGCCGCGGCGCGCGACCTCGGCTACGAGCGCGTGCGCCTGGACGCCGGGCCCGAGCAGCGCCACAGCCGCGAGCTCTTCGCCGCGACCGGCTACACGGAGATCGCGCCCTACAACGCCAACCACATCGCGGTCTACTGGGGCGAGAAGTCGCTCGGGGCCTGAGGCCTACGCCGCGCCGGCGGCGGGCGCGGGCGCATCCTCGCGCGGCAGCCGCCGCGAGACGACCTTCGAGACGCCGTCGTCGCCCATCGAGACGCCGTAGAGCGTGTCCGCAGCCTCCATCGTGCGCTTCTGGTGCGTCACGACGATGAACTGCGCGCGGTCGCTGTAGCGGCGCAGGAGGTCCAAAAAGCGCGTGATGTTCGGATCGTCCAGCGCGGCCTCGACCTCGTCGAGGATGTAGAACGGGCACGGCTTGGCGAGAAAGACCGCGAAGAGGAACGCGATCGCGGTCATCGACTTCTCGCCGCCCGAGAGCAGCGACAGGCGCTTCATCGACTTGCCGGCAGGCGTGATCTCGATCTCGACCCCGAGGAGGTCCTCCTCGCGCTCGCCGGCCTCGAGCTCGGCCTCGGCGGCGGCGTCGGCGTCCTCGCCGGAGGGCTCGGCGCCGTTGGCGGCGCCCGGCAGCGGCGCGCCCGCGAAGCCGGTGATCCCCCGGTCCTCCCTGACGAGCCGCAGGCGCCCGCGGCCACCGGGGAACAGCTGGCCGGCGAGCTCCTCGAAATGGCGCGCGGCGGCCTCGAAGGTCGCCTCGAAGGTCTCGTGGATCTGGCGATCGGTGTCGCGGATGAGCGTGCGCAGCTCGCGCAGCGCGGTCTCGAGGTCGGTGCGCTGGGCCTCGAGCTCGGTGACGTGGGCGAGGGCCTCGTCGTACTCGGCCTTGGCGAGCGGGTTGACCGGGCCGAGCTGCTCGCGCCGGCGCCCGAGGCGCTCGATGCGCGTCCGCAGCGCCTCGGCCTCCTCGGCGGCGAGCGCCTCGGCGGCGGGCTCGGCCGGCAGGCCAAGCCGCTCGGCGAGCAGGACGAGCTCGTGGTCTGCGTCGGCGGCGTGGTCGCGCGCCTGCTGGGCGCGGACCTCGGCGGCGGTGACGAGCTCGCCGCGGTCGCGCAGGCGCCGCTGGATCTCCGCCTCCTCGCTCGCGCAGGCGCGCAGCCGGCGGGCGAGGTCCTCGCCCGCCGCGCGCCCGGCCGCGAGCTCGGCATCGAGGACGTCGACGCGCGCGCCGATCGCCTCCGCGGCACCCTGCAGGACCCCGGCGAGGCGCACCGCGCGGGGCGCCAGCGCCTGCTCGGCCGCCAGCCGGCGGCGCAGGCGCTGCACGCGGGCGACGCGTTCGGCGCGCTCGCGCTCGGCGCGCTCCGCGGCGCGCCGCTCGGCCGCCAGCTCGCCCTGCAGCTGCGCCCGGCGCACGGCGGCGGCGCCCTCCTGCGGCGCTCCGCGGCGCTGCTCGATGCGCCAGGCGGCCCGGCGCGCCTCCTCCTCGGCGACGGCGAGCCCATGCGAGACCTCGCGCAGCGCGCGCTCGGCGCGCTCGCGCACGGCCTCGGCGGCCGCGACCTCCTGCTCGGCCGCCTCGCAGGCGTTGCGCGCGACCTGCTCGGCCCGGACGGCCGTCTCGCTGGCAGCGATCAGCTCCTCGCGGCGGTTGCGCTCTGCCAGCACGCGCTCCTCGCCCCCGTCGGGCGCCTGGCGCAGCTCGCGGTGGCGCCCGTGCCAGACGCGCCCGCCGCGGGTGACCGCGACGCCGCTGAAGCCCGGCGGCAGCTGCTCGATCTCCTCGACGACCCAGGCGTCCCACAGCAGGCGGCGCGCGACCGCGAGCACGTGCTGCTCGCCCGCGACGAAGTCCCCGAGGTGACGCGCGCCGGGCGCGGGCGGGCGCTGTGCCATCGCCGGGCCGGGCGCGAGATCGCCGGTGACGAGCACACGGGCGCCGTCGGAGCCGGCCGCCTCCAGCAGCGCCGTCCCGTCCCGAACGCGCTCGACGAGGCCCGCGCGCAGCAGGCCGCCGAGGACCGAAGCGACCGCGCGCTCGTAGCCCGGCGTGACCTCCAGCGCGTCTGCAAGCGACTGCGCCTGCGCGCCAGACCGGCCGGCCGCGCCGGCGCCGGCGCGCGTGCGCAGGAACTGGTTGCAGACGGCGAGCTCGGCGCCGACGCGGGCGGCCTCGCGGCGGGCGCCGTCCAGCGCGCGGTCGGCGTCGCGGCGCGCGTCGCGGGCGCGATCGATCGCCGCCGTCCCCGCCGCGGCCAGCGCGCGGCGCTCGTCGGCCGCGGCGCGGCGCTCCTCGACGACCGTCGCGGCGGCCGTGCGCGCCTCGTCGAGCGCGACGAGCTCGCGCGCCACCTCGGCGGCGCGGTCGCTGGCGAGCTGCGCGAGCTCGGCCTCGAGGGCGGCGATGCGCTCGCCGCCCTGGTCGGCGGGCTCCTGCGGGCTGCGCTCCAGCGCCTCGAGCACCCGCAGCTCGCCGGCGCGCCGCTCGGCGCGCTCGAGCAGGTCCTCGGAGATCCCCTGCACGCGCTCCAGGCGCAGCTCGACGCGCTCGCGGGCCGAGCGGGCGGCGTACACGCGCTGGGCGAAGGCCTCGCGGCGCTCGCCGCGCGCGGTCATCTCCTGCTCGACCTCGCCGCGGCGCGCGGCGACCGCGCCGAGCTGCGCCTGCGCCTCGTCGCGGGCGGCCCGCGCGGCGGTCGCGTGCTGCTCGGCCGCGAGCAGCTCGGCACGGCGGCTGCGGGCGAGATCGCGCACGAGCTCCCAGCGCGCCTCGACGCTCTGGCGCTCGAGGCGCTCGTGCAGCTCGGCGGCCTCGGCCTGGCGCTTGAGCGGGCGCAGCCGCGAGCGCGCCTCGCGCTCGACGTCGAGCGCGCGGTCGAGGTTGTCCTGCGTGCGCTCGAGCTTGAGCTGCGCGCGGCGGCGGCGCTTGCGGTGCTTGCCGAGGCCGGCGGCCTCCTCGATCAGCAGGCGGCGCTCGCGCGGCTTGGACGTGACGATCGTCTCGACGCGCCCCTGCGAGACGACGGAGTGCATCTCCTTGCCAAGGCCCGTGTCCGACAGCACCTCGAGCACGTCGACGAGGCGGCAGCGCGCGCCGTTGAGGCGGTACTCCCCTTCGCCGTTGCGGTCCAGGCGGCGCAGGATCGAGATCTCGCCCATCGGGAGATCGACCCCGCCATCGGCGTTGTCGATGACGAGCTCGACCTCCGCCGCCGAGCGCGCCTGCACGCCGCGGCCGCCGCCGAAGATCACGTCGCGCATCGACTGCCCCCGGACCGCGAGTGGCGACTGCTCGCCCATCGCCCACAGCACCGCGTCGGTGATGTTCGACTTGCCCGAGCCGTTGGGACCGACGATGACGCTGACGCCGGGGCCGAACTCGAGGTGCATGCGGTCCGGGAACGACTTGAAGCCCTTGAGGTTGATCGACTTCAGGTGCATGC
>JAXDFS010000197.1:0-3779 GCA_034665465.1 Solirubrobacteraceae bacterium | reverse complement strand
GCGCCCGCGCGCGCGCTGGCAGCCGGCCCGCCGGCGCCGCTCGCGCTCGCGCAGGGCTGGGAGTCGGCCGCCGACCCGGTCGACCAGGGCAGCGCGCTGGGCTGGCCGAGCGGGCAGGCCGGCAGCGGCTGGCAGCCCGTGACGATCCCGAACGTCTTCGACGCGCGCACCGATCCCAGCCTCTTCCCCGGCTCGATCGGCTGGTACCGGCTGACGTTCACCGGCCCCGCGACCGCGCCCGGGGCGGCCTGGGCGGTGCGCTTCGAGCAGGTCCGCCGCAGCGCCCGGGTCTGGCTGAACGGCAGGCCGATCGGCACCCACAGCGACCCCTACACGCCGTTCGAGCTGCCGGCGGCGGGCCTGCGGCCCGGGCAGCCCAACACGCTCGTCGTGCGCGCCGACTACCGGCGCGACCCGAAGCTGCGCGAGGGCTGGTGGAACTGGGGCGGCATCACGCGGGCGGTGTCGCTCGTGCCGCGCGGGCCGGTCGTCATGCACGACGCCGGGCTGCTGCCGCGGCGCGCGTGCCATGCCGGCGCCTGTCGCTGGAACGTCCTCGTCGACGGCTGGCTGGAGAATACCGGCGCGACCGTCCAGCGCCCGGCCGTGACCGTGGCGCTGCACGCCCCCGACGGGACCGTGTCGCAGGGCAGCGCGATCACGCGCTCGCTGCGGCCCGGCGAGCGCGTGCGGCTGCGCTTCGTCGTACCGGTGCGCGGAACGCCGAAGCTGTGGGCGCCCGAGCACCCAGACCTCTACGACGCGACGGTCGCGACGCAGATCCGCGGACGCACGATGCAGCTGGACCGCCGGCGGATCGGCCTGCGCCACGTCGACGTCGTCGACGGGATGCTGCGCCTCAACGGCCGCGTCCTGGACCTGCGCGGCGCCTCCGTCCAGGAGGACATTCCCGGGCGCGGGCCGGCGCTGACCGACGCCGACGTCTCGAACATCGTCGACGAGCTCAAGGCGCTCGGCGTCAACATCACCCGCGCGCACTACCTGCTCGACCCGCGCCTGCTCGCCCGCTTCGACCAGGAGGGCATCATGGTCTGGAGCCAGGCGCCGGTCTATCACCGCGACGCCCAGCTCAAGACGCCCGGCCAGCGCTCCTACGAGCTCGGCGTCGTGCGCGACACGATCCTCTCGGCGCGCAACCACCCGTCGGTCATCACCAACTCGGTCGCCAACGAGCTCACCGCGCAGCCCGACATCCACCGCACGAGCCGCGTCTGGATGCAGAACGCGGCCGCGCTCGCGCACGACCTCGACCCGACGCTGCCGGTCGCCATCGACATCCTGTCCTATCCGGGGATCCCGCAGCAGCACACCTACGACGCCTTCGACGTCCTCGGGATCAACTCGTACTACGGCTGGTACGACGGCAAGGCGGACCGCTCGACGGCCGACCTCGGCGACCTCGCGCCCTACCTGCGCGCCATGCGCGCGAAGTATCCCGACCGCGCCCTCGTCATCACCGAGTACGGCGCCGAGGCCAACCAGGACGGGCCCGCGAACGTCAAGCAGACCTACGCCTTCCAGACGAACTACATCCGGCGCAACCTCGACACCGTCGACCGCCTCGGCTTCATGGGCGGCGCGATCTACTGGACGGCGCGCGAGTTCGCCGTCAAGCCGCACTGGGACGGCGGCGCGCACCCGCCGCCCGGGACGCGCGACTCGATCCACAACAAGGGCCTGATCTCCTATGACGGCAAGGTCAAGCCCGCGTTCGCCTTCGCCCAGAAGGAGTTCAAGGCCACGCCGCTGTATCGCGACGACCCGGCCGCCGTCGCCCGCGCGCAGCTCTCCGAGCCGGGCTCGATCCTCCTGCGCACGCTGCTGACGACCGGCGTGCTCGCCCTCGTCATCGCCCTGCTCGCGCTCGACGCGTGGTGCCTGCGCGAGATCTGGCTGGCGCTGCGCCCGCGCGAGGCGCAGGTCGTCGAGCTGCGCCGTCGCGCCGCCTGACTACGGCGTGAACTTCACCGTGATGACGTCGCCGTCGGCCATCGCGTAGTCGCGGCCCTCCAGGCGCAGCGTGCCGCGGTCGCGGGCCCCCGCGTAGCCCCCGGCCTCGACGAGCGCGTCCCAGCCGACGACCTCCGCGCGCACGAACCCGCGCTGGATGTCGGAGTGGATCTGGCCCGCCGCGTGCCAGGCGGTCAGCCCGCGGCGCAGGTGCCAGGACTGGGCCGGCTTGTCCTCCCCGGCGGTGAAGAAGGCGATCAGGTCCAGCAGCGAGAACGCGCCGTCGACGACGCGCTGCAGGCCGGTCTCGGCGAGCCCCATGTCCTCGCGCATCGCGGCCGCGGCCTCGTCGTCGAGCTCGGACAGCTCGGCCTCGATGCGGCTGGAGACGGCGACCGCGCCGGCGCCCTGGGCGGCCGCGTGAGCTGCGATCTCGGGCGGGACGGCGTCCTCGCCCTCGTCCACGTTGGCGACGAACAGCACCGGCTTGGCGGTCAGCGGGCCGAGGTCGCGCACGGCGCTGGGCGCGTCGGCCGGCGGCGGGACGGTGCGCGCCGGGCGGCCCGCGTGCAGGGCGTCGATCAGCTCGCGCAGCCAGGCCTCCTCGGCGATCGCCGCGCGGTCGCCGCTGCGCGCGACGCGGACGACACGGTCCAGGCGCCGCTCGGCCCCCTCGAGGTCGGCGAAGATCAGCTCGGTCTCGATCGTCTCGATGTCCGCCATCGGGTCCACGCGGCCCTCGGGATGGATGACGTTGGGGTCGTTGTGGGCGCGGACGACGTGCAGGATCGCGTCGGTCTCGCGAATGTTGGCGAGAAAGCGGTTGCCCAGGCCCTCGCCGGTGTGCGCGCCGGCGACGAGCCCGGCGATGTCATGGAAGTAGATCGTGTCCCAGACGATGTTCGAGGCCCCGAGCGTCGCGGAGACCTGCTCGAGGCGCTCGTCGCGGACCGGCACCACGGCGATGTTCGGCTCGATCGTCGTGAACGGGTAGTTGGCGGCCTCGGCACCGGCCTGCGTCAGCGCGTTGAAGAGCGACGACTTGCCGGCGTTCGGCATCCCGACGATGCCGACCTTCATTCGCGCGCCCCGCGCTCGCCGACGAGCGTGCCGAGCAGCGCCCCGGCCGCGATGTCCGAGGGGTAATGCACGCCGAGGTAGACCCGCGAGAGGGCCATCGCGGTCGCGACGGCGTACAGCGGGCCGGCGGGCAGCAGCGGCGCGTAGGCGCGGGCGGCGGCGAACGAGGACGAGGCGTGCGCCGACGGGAAGCTCAGCGACGTCGGCGTCGAGATCAGGGCCGGCAGCTTGTCCAGCTGCGGGCGGCGGCGGCGCACGATCGTCTTCAGGACCGTGTTCAGGCCGTAGGCGAGCAGGACCGCCCGTGCCGCGCGCAGCCAGCGCGCGCGCCGCGGCCGGTCGACGGCGGCGCCGGCGGCACCGAGCGCGAGCCAGATCGCGGCATGCTCGCCCAGGCGCGAGAAGCGGCGCACCGGGCGCTCGATGGCGCCGTCGTGGCCGTGCTCTCGCAGGACGCGGTACAGGCGCACGTCGACCTTCGCGATCGCCCGCGCCAGCGGCCCTGCGCTCAGCCGCGCGCGCAGGGAGCGGCGTGCGGCGGGCTCGGCTGCGGCGGGCGCGGCGGCGGCGTTCATGGGCGGGACGATAGGCGGCGCACCGATCGGGCAGCATGAGGCCGGTGCGCCTCGCCCTGATCGCAAACCCCCGCTCGGGCACCGCACCGCAGCCGCGCGACCCGGGGCGCCTCCCGCTGCGCCCCGGTGGCTTGGAGGTCGTCGTCGGATGAA
>JAXDFS010000196.1:0-4064 GCA_034665465.1 Solirubrobacteraceae bacterium | reverse complement strand
CGGATCGCGGTAGGAGTCCACGGCGTTCAGGGAGTCGTAGACCTCCGCGACGGCGACGATCCGCGCGATCGCCGGGAACTCGTCGCCCTAGAGCCCGTCGGGGTAGCCGCGGCCGTCGATGCGCTCGTGGTGGGCGCGCACGATCGAGGCGACGGGGCCGTAGACGCCCAGGTCGCGCAGCAGGTCGGCGCCGAGCTCGGGGTGCAGGCGGATCGCCTCCCAGTCGGCCTCGGTCAGGGTGCCGAAGCGCTCCATGACGCGGTCGGGCAGGGCGAAGCGGCCGATGTCGTGCAGCAGCCCGGCGGTGTGGGCGAGCTCCGCGTCGCGCTTGTCCATCCCGGACGCGACCGCGATGTCGCGCGAGAACCGCGCGACCGCGGCGCTGTGGCGCGCCGTGCGGCCGTCGCGGCGGTCGAGGGAGCGCACCAGCGCCGAGAGCACGCCCCACGACAGCGACGCGTACTGGCCGGTGCGCTCGCGCGCGATGACGACCAGGCGAGACATATAGGTGAACGCGACGATGATGAGGACGACCAGGACGCTGGCCGCGAGCCCGACGGCGACGTAGAAGCCGGCGATGGCGAGGGTCAGCGCGATGGTCAGCGCGAGCGAGGGCAGAAGTTCCTTCGGAGGGCGAAGCGCGTCGCGCATCCGACCGCCATCCAGCAGCGTGCCAAGGGTCGTCAGCAGCACGAAGTTCAGGGCCAGCAGCGCGATGGCGGCGACGCCGAGCGCGGCGATGTCGGAGGCGCTGTTGTCCAGGGGCACTCCCGCAAATGCGTCGAACGCCAGCGCGGCGAGCAGGCTCGGTACGGCCCCGGCGGCGAGGTTGACGGCCAGGGCCACCGGGCGATAACGCCGGACCGACCACGTCACGACCTCCGCGGATACGGCGATCGCGAACGCCGCGAACGGGCCGACGAAGGCCGCCGCCAGCAGGACGCAGACGAACGCCGCGGAAATGTCGAGCACGCCTTCCCAGTCAGCGGCACTGAGGACGCTCGCGATCGCGCACACGGCGAGCACGAGCGTGAGCGGATCGATCAGTTCCCGCCAATGCAGGCCAAGCAACATCGGCACGGAGGTCGCGAGGATCAGCAGCGCGGCCGTGACGGCGACCGTGCGATGCGCAGGTTGCGAAGCGTCCGTCACGCGCTAACCGTAGCGGTCACCGCCGCATGCGCGCGAGGGCCCGGCTCAGGTGATCCGAAAGAGTCCCCCGGTCACTGCGAACAGCCCGACGGCTGCAAAAAGGAACGGGTAGGCGCGGTACTTGAGCTGGGACATGATCTTCTCCAGGGGAGTGGGACCCGGCGAGGGCCGGCGACGACATGCCAAGGCTGCCGCAATCCCGGGCGCGGGATGCAGCGCCTCTCTAACTGGATCGCTTCCCGTCGGCAAACCTGCGCTTAAGCGCGGATTCGTTCGTTGGAATCTCTACTTTTAGCGAGCAAACGCTCGAGCACCTTGACGAGGATTCGGCACTGTGCTTCGGAGACCGGTCATAGTAGACTTCTCGGCCGGGGTCAACGCCTCTCGACAGATGTTCGTCGTGATGTGGGGCCGGCGACCGTGCTAGCGACCGATTCGCGGCCCGAATCCGTGCACTTGCTGCCCGCCGTCGTTTGCATCATCGCGCGGTTCTCATGATCATGTCGCTGATGAGAACTCTCAAGACGAGCGAGGCGGCGGCGTTGCTGAACGTCAGCCCCAACACCTTGCGCGCCTGGGAGCGCCGGTTCGGGTATCCGAAGCCACAACGGTCCGCCGGCCGGCACCGGCTGTACACGCACGGCGAGGTGGCGGCGCTGCGCGATGCCCTGCAGCAGGGCCTCTCCATATCGTCCGCCGTCAGCCGCGCCCGTGAGGCGCTGAGCACCGACACGCATGCCCTCGTCGGCGCGCTCGCCGGCTTCGAGCTCGACAGGGCCGACAGCGCGATGGAGTCAGCACTCGCGCTGCGCTCGGTCGAGCGCTCCGTGGAGGAGGTGCTGCTGCCGTCGCTCGACGAGCTCGGCACCCGCTTCGGCATCGACAGCGCGCCGTGGGCGCTGGCCGCCCGCTGGGCCGACGGCTGGCTGCGGCGCGCGCAGCGGCTGGCGCCGCCGCCGGTGCGCCCGCTGGCGATCCTCGTCGGCGACGCGACCCGCAACGAGCTCGATCCCGACGCGCTCGCCGTGCGCGCCTTCGAGCTCTTCTGCGGCCGCTCGGGCGCGCGCGTCATCGCCCTGCCCGTCGGCGGCGTCTCCGGCCTGGCGGAGGTCGTGGCATCCCTGTCGCCCGACGCGGTGGTCGTCGCCGGCAGCCACGTCGCCGACGACGACGTCGCGCGCTGGGCCTACCGCGTGCGCACGACGGCCGGGCCGCTCCCGGTGGCGCTGTTTCGCCGCGCCCGGCACGGCGAGCTGCCGACGACGGGCGCGCGCGTCCTCCCCGACATGCCGTTCGGGGCCCACCGCCATCTGCTCGCCGTCCTCGACGACCGCGGCTCCGACAACGTCGCCGCGCGCGCCCCGACCGTCACCGCGGCCTACGTCGACGCCCTGCGGGAGGCCGAAGCATGAACATGAGGCGCCTGCGCGCGGTCAGGCCCGCCGAGCTCGACGAGCGCGGCCGCGAGCTGCGCGCGTTCTGCGGCCACTGCGGCGTGCCCCCGGCCCAGGAGGTCGAGCATCAGTCGCGCGTGTGCGGGCACTGCGGCCTCGGCCTCGTCCTGCAGGCGCCGGCCGACGTCGCCCCGCGGGCCGATGAGCCGTTTCTGGTCGTCGACTCGACGCTGTCGGTCTGCGCGGTCTCGGCCGCGGCCGAGGAGCTGCTCGGAATCGTCGAGACGGCGGCCGTCAACAAGCACATCATCGACTTCCTCGTGCCGGCCGACGCGAACGCCGCCAGCGCCGACAACCTGCTCGTGCTCCTCGTCGAGGCGGCGTCGGGCCCCGGCGAGCCCCGGAGCGCGGTCGTGCGCCCGCGCGAGGAGTTCGGCGTCCGCTACCGGGCCCGGATCGGCGTCTGCGGCCCGCCGCACGCAGCACTGCTCGTCCTGACGAGCTAGATCCGCCTGAATTCTCCCCGCCGATTCCGTAACCTGTGGCGACCGGTTTGCCCGCGGCCTGGCGCGTAAGCGCCAGCCGCTTGAGGTCGGGGGGCACGCCGCGTACATCGATGAGCGTTCTACGCACCCACGCCGCAGCGGCCATGTTGGGCGTCAGCCCGAACACCCTGCGATCCTGGGAGCGCCGCTTCGGCTATCCGACCCCGCGGCGGACCTCGGGCGGGCACCGGCAGTTCGATCTCACCGAGGTCGAGGCGCTGCGCCAGGCGTTCGAGGAGACCCACAACGTCTCGTCGGCGATCTCGATCGCCCGTGAGCGCGGCAGCGGCCCGTCGTCGCCGACGCGTCTGCGCGGGGCGCTGCGGCGCTTCGAGGAGATCGAGGCCGACCGCATCCTCGAGGAGAGCCTCGCCGTCCGCTCCGTCGAGCGCACCGTCGAGGAGGTGCTGCTGCCGGCGATCGACGGCCTCGGCGTGGTCGACGGGGCGACCCCGACGGCCGAGCACGGCTTCGCCTGGCGCTGGGGGACCGGCTGGCTCGCGGCGGCCAAGCGCGTCGCGCCGCCGCCGTCGCGGCCCGAGAGCATCCTGATCCTCGACGCGAGCGTGCCCTGCGACATCGACGCCCTGCACGCCCAGGCGCTGGAGTTGTGCCTGCGGCGCGCCGGCATCCGCACGCTCATGCTCACCGCCGACCTCGACATCGGCCGCGTGGCCCACGTGCTGCAGGTGTTCGGCCCGCGCCTGGTCGTGCTGACGGGCCGCCGCGCGTGGCTGGACGCGCTCGGGCGCATCGCCTACCAGACGAGCAGGGCTCCCGGGCATGTCGAGATCCTCGACTTCCGGGGCGCGCTGGCCGAATCCGACGCCACGGCGATCACCCGTCTCGGCACGAGCGCCGTCGGCGCCCGCGACGTCGTCCTCGCGCGCATGAACAGCCGCGAGACCCCCGCGCGCGGCCGGCCCGCGCTCGCTCGCATCTCCTAGCTCGTCCGGGCCGGCCGCTACGGTCC
>JAXDFS010000195.1:0-3722 GCA_034665465.1 Solirubrobacteraceae bacterium | reverse complement strand
CGAACCCTGGCCTCGGGCGGGTTGTCATACCCGCGCGCGGGGTAGGTGTCGATGTTCCAGGGTGAATCAGACGCGCCGAATCTGAGTGCCGCCGCAGTACCCCTCGGCGAACGAGACGCGCAAATTTCGGACGGATCCGACCAGTCCTGGACGGGTTCGTCCACAACATGAGGAGTACATCCATGAGTCGCAAACTGCTGGTGGTCCTCTCGGCTGCGATCGGGACGCTCGTCCTGGTCCCGAGCGCTGATGCCTTCACGACACTGCCCGTATGGCAGTGCCGGGCGAGCCCGAGCTACACGTCTGTCAACGACGGCAACCGCGTCGAGCCGTTTGCCGCCAACGGCAACATCAACACGGCGAAGGGCGCCAACCCCGACCACGCGCAGTGCGCTCCGGCCGAGACCGGCGCGGGCAACACGGCGACCCAGATCGGCATCCCGCAGGATCTCCTCGGCGCCCGCACGGCCGGCGGCGTGACGACCATCACGCCCGAGCTCGGCAGGGCCATCGACCAGAAGCCGACGGCGAACGCCAAGGTCGAGAACGTCACGCTGCAGCTGCCGCAGGGCGGCACGATCACGCTCGGCGTCAACGCGGCCAGCTCGAGTGCCACCGGCACGTGCGTCAGCGGCTCGACGGTGCCCAAGCTCGATGGCACCAGCCAGGTCGCAGGCCTGACGCTCGGCGGTGCCCCGATCGACCTCGACCCGCTCGTCAAGGCGCTCGATCAGCTTCTGCAGCCGCTCAACGCGGTCGTCGACATCATCCCCGACGAGCAGATCCGCACCCCCACGTCGCTCACGGTGCGCGCGCTGCACGTCAAGGTCCTCACGGCAAGTGGCGGCACGTCGCTCGTCGACGCGGTCCTCGCGGAGAGCAAGGTCGCGGCCAACGGCCCGGTCTGCGATCCGGCGCAGCAGAACGACGGCTCCGGCGGCCCGACCGTCGGCCAGGTCTGCCCGAAGGGCGCGAACCTCGACACCACCGGGACGCTGTGCATCATCCCGGCCGGAACGGGCGGCTCGAGCCTCGGCCAGATCATCGTCGGCAAGCCCTTCCAGGGCCCCAGCGGCGGCACCGTGCTCCCGATCGACGTGGCACGCCGGCGCTTCGGCGCAAGCCCCTGCCTGAGCGGTAACGGGGCACCCAAGTTCGCGATCGTCGGAACCAACAAGGCCGACCGGATCACCGGCACGAACATCGCCGACCGGATCATCGGCCTCGGTGGCGCCGACAAGCTCGACGGCGGCCGCGGCAACGACTGCATCGAGGGTCGCAGCGGTGGCGACAACATGTCCGGCGGCCTGGACAACGACAAGCTGTACGGCAGCACCGGCAACGACCACCTCAACGGTGGCCCGGGCCGCGACTTCCTGTCGGCAGGCAGCGGCAACGACACGATCAACGCCGCGTTCGGCAAGGACCGCGCCATCGGCGGTGCCGGCCGCGACTTCATCAACATCGCGACCGCCGGTCCGGCCGCCTCGGCGGACTGTGGCTCCGGCAAGGGCGACGTCGCCCGCATCAACCGCAACGAGCGCAGCCGCGTGAAGAACTGCGAGCGCGTCGCAGTGTTCGGCGGTGGCGACAAGTAGCACCGCGTAGCGAAGGACGGGCGGGCGGGGCCGGCGACGGCCCCGCTCCGGCCCACCTGCCGATATGACCACGGCCATGGGGCGCCTCCTTCGGGGGGCGCCCTTCGTGTCGGGTCGACGCCGTAATCTGCGGCGCCCATGGGTCCGTCGTCACGTTGACACCGCTGCGCCGCCTGGGCGGGCGGGCGCTCGCGCTCGGCTCGATCTCGCTCGTCGCGGCCGTCCCGGCCCTGGCGCTCGAGCTGCCGGCGCTGCCGCTCGTCCCGGGACTGCCTGCGGTCTCGAACCTCGTCCAGGGCCCGGGACTGCTCAGCGCGCCGCAGATCACGGTCCTCCCGGCCGGTCCGCTGCCCGCGCTGGTCGGCCGGCCGGGCGCCGATCGCCTCACCGTGCGCCGCGCGGCCGGCGGGGTCCTGCTCGGCATGGAGGGCCCCGACCGGCTGACCGGCGGGCCCGGCCCCGACCGTCTGTTCGGCGCAACCGGGCCCGACACGCTGTCCGGGAATGACGGCGACGACCTGCTCGACGGCGGCTCCGGGGGCGACCGCCTCTTCGGCGGAAACGGCGGCGACCAGCTGTTCGGCGGCTACGGCGCCGACGTCCTCGAGGGCGCGCAGGGCAACGACGTCGTCGCGGGCGGCCCGGCACCAGACACGATCTTCGGCGGCGAGGGCGACGACCTGATCCACGGCGGCGGGGGCGGCGACACGATCTTCGGCGGCCCCGGCAACGACGTCGTCTACGCGGACAGCGGCCCCGACCGGATCGACGCCGGCGCTGGCGACGACACCGTCTACGTCAACAACGGCACCGCCGTGCGCAGCGTGGACTGCGGCCCCGGCGACGACACGATCGTCGTCAATCCGCTCGGCCAGGCCGGCGGCTTCTCGAACTCCCGGGCGCTGCGCCTCGCCCTGATCCGCGACTGCGAGCGGGTCGTCGAGGCGCCGCGCGTCGTCGATCCGGCCATCGGGGTCAAGGAGATCGTCCCCGATCGCGGCGGGCGCCGGACCGGCAGCGCACGCAACGACAACCTGCTCGGCGGCCGCGGCTCGGACCGCCTCGACGGCGGCGCCGGCGACGATGTCCTCTGGGGCGATCGCCACCTCCCCGACGGCGGCCACCGGGCCACCGACGTGCTGGTCGGCGGTTCCGGCGCCGACTCGATCTACGGCGGCCGGGGCACGAACATGATCTTCGGGGGTGCGGGCGCCGACTACCTGCAGGGCGGCGCGTTCGCCAACGTCATCTACGGCGGCGCGGGCGACGACGAGATCCGCATCCGCGGCAGGGGCCACACGCTGGTGGTCGCCGGAGCCGGCAACGACATCGTCCACGCGCTGGCCAACGGCCGCGGCAGGATCGACTGCGGACCCGGCTATGACACCGTGTTCACGGGTCACAAGCGCCCGCGGATGCTCCATTGCGAGAACGTCGTCATGCGCTACGTCACCAGCCGGCGCGCCACGCTCGGCTGAACCGCCCGTGAGCCGGCGCGAGCAGATCAAGATGTCCGGCGCGGAGGTCCTGGCGTTCCTCGACGAGGAGCGCACGGTCGTCTGCGCGACCATCGGCCGCGACGGCTTCCCGCACCTCATGCCGCTCTGGTACGTGGTGCGCGACGGGTGCCTGTGGTCCTGGACGTTCGCCAAGTCCCAGAAGGTGCGCAACCTCGAGCGCGACCCGCGGGCCACGCTGCAGGTCGAGGCGGGCAGCGACTATCCGCAGCTGCGAGGCGTCATGCTGAAGTGCGACGTGACGATCCATCGCGACACCGGCCAGGTCGCCGAGCTCGGGCTCGAGCTCTTTGCGCGCTACCGCGCGGGCGGGCCCGGCGAGGTCGACGACGGCGTGCGCGCCATGGTGCTCGCGCAGGCGCCCAAGCGCGTCGCGCTGCAGTTTCACGAGCGCTCGCGCGCGACCTGGGATCACCGCAAGCTCGCCGGCGGGGTGTACTGAGCGCCGATGAAGGGGCTGATCCTCTCGGGCGGCAAGGGCACGCGCCTGCGCCCGATCACGCATACGAGCGCCAAGCAGCTCGTGCCGGTCGCCAACAAGCCGGTGCTCTTCTACGGCATCGAGGCGATGGCCGAGGCCGGCATCGAGGAGGTCGGGATCATCATC
>JAXDFS010000194.1:0-2695 GCA_034665465.1 Solirubrobacteraceae bacterium | reverse complement strand
AGGTCCACCAGGGCGTGCTGTCGCTGCTGGCCCTGCAGGCTCCGGTGGCGGGGGATCTGCGGGTGGTCGCGGCGGTCCTGTACGTCATCAACAACATCGAGCGCGTGGGCGACCAGTGCGTGAACATCGCCAAGCTCATCCCCCTGGCGGGGCATGTGCCCGAAGCCCCGAACGAGCTCTGCGAGCGGATCCTGCGCATGGGCGCGCTGGCCCGCCACGAGCTCGCGCAGGCACGGCGGGCGTTCGCCGAGCGCGACGTGGAGCTCGCGCGGTCGCTGGCGGCACAGGACCTCGAGGTCGACCGCCTGGGCCGCGAGGCGTTCCGGATCGCGGTGCGCGTCGGCGAGGACCCGCTCGTGCGCGAGTGGGCCATGACGATGACGCTCGCCGCGCGCGCCCTGGAGCGCATCGGCGACAACGCCGTCGACATCGCCGAGCAGTCGATCTTCATGGCGACGGGCGACTTCCGCGAGCTCCCGTCGCCCGTCTCGTCCGCCGCGCCCGGCTCATGACCCAGAGCCGCCTGCGCTTCCAGCGCGACCTCGACGAGCTGCAGGAGCACGCGCTCGGCACGCTCGACCTCGTGCTGGCGCTGCTCGATCGCGTGATCGAGGCTCTCGAGCACCAGGACGTCGAGCTCACGCAGCTCGTCGTCGCGGGCGACGCGCTCGTCGACGAGCGCTGCTCCGAGGTCCAGCACCGGGCGCTGTCGCTGCTGGCGCTGCAGGGCCCCGTCGCGGGCGACCTGCGCCTGCTGGCGGCGCTGCTGCACGTCGTGCGCTTCGTCGAGCGGATGGGCAATCAGTGCGTCTCCGTCGCCAAGCTCATCCCGCTGTCGGGCCACGAGCCGCCGGTGCGCAACGAGATCCTGCAGCGCGTGCTGACGATGGGCCGCTGCGCGCGGGCGGAGGTCGTGCAGTGCCGGCGCTCGTTCGCGGAGCGCAATGTCGAGCTGGCCGAGGACCTCGTCACGCGCGACCGCGAGGTCAATCGCCTCAACCGGGAGATCTTCCGCCTGGCGATCGAGGCCGGCGACGACGAGGACACGCGCGAGTGGGCGATGCTGATGACGCTCGTGGCGCGCGCCTTCGAGCGCGTGGGCGACAACGCCGTCGACGTGGGCGAGCAGACGGCGTTCCTCGTGACCGGGCTCTTTCGCGAGTTCTCCGACGCGTCTTCGGTGCCGGCGGGTTGACCGGCGTCGAATCGCCCGCACTTTGCGGGCGTGCGGCTGTGAAGATCCGGTGATCAGCACTACGGGGATGTCGGTGTGCCCGCCTACACTTCGCCGGACATGAGCGAGATGACCACAGAGACCGCAACCGGCGGTTGCATGCGCGTCGCGATCGGCGACGGCGACTCGGGCTTCGTGCAGGTGCTGTGCAAGCGCCTGGACCGCCTCGGGTGGGAGCACAGGGTCTTGACGGGCACGGTACCCGTGGAGCGACTCGTCGCGATGCGCCTTGGCGCGCTCGTGCTCGACCTGGCCCTGCTGGGCCCGGGCGCGTGGGAGTACCTGGAGCGGGTGACGCGCGAGCTGCCGGCGCTGCCGGTGGTCGTGTGCACGGGCCAGTCGACGGTCTCCCAGCGGGTCCGCGGCCTGCGGATGGGCGCCGACGACTGGCTGACCAAGCCCTGTCATCCCGAGGAGCTGATCGCGCGCATCGAGGCCGTCACCCGCCGCCGGCGTCAGGCCGAGGGGCCGGGGACGGAGGTGGTGCTGGCCGGCGAGATCGAGGTTCGCCCCGATCAGTTCCAGGTCTTCGCGCACGGCGCCTCGATCGATCTGACCCGCCGCGAGTTCGAGCTCATCCAGCTGCTGGCCGCCGCCGAGGGCCGCGTGCTCGAGCGCGAGGAGATCTACCAGCGCGTGTGGGGCTACACGATGGCGCACGGCGATCGTTCCGTGGACGTGTTCGTGCGCAAGCTGCGCTCCAAGCTGCAGGTCGCCTCGCCGGACTGGAACTACATCCACACCCACTTCGGCGTCGGCTACCGCTTCGCCGCGCAGCAGGCCGGCGCCGAGCGCGAGGCGCTCCGCGCGCCGATCGCCGAGGCGGCGCCCGAGCCCGGGCCGGCGCCCGGCGCGGTGCAGGCCCCGCCGCCCGAGCCGGCGCGGGACGTCAGACTGCTCGCCTGACGGCGCGCGAGCCTCAGGCGGCCAGCGCGTTGCCGCACTGCCAGCAGTAGACGGCGCCGCGCCCGTGCAGCGCGCCGCAACCGGCGCACGCGCCGGTGCTCGCCGTCTCGCCGAGCGCCAGCAGCCGCTCGACCTCGCCGAGCTGCGCCTCGAGCTCCTGCAGCGCGGCAGCGCGCCGCACGAGGACCTCGAGGCGGAAGTGGTCGCGGATCGCCATCTCGTAGGCGAGGCCGCCGAGGTCGAACTGCAGCTGCGCGACCTGCTCGGCGAGGGCGTCGCGGCGCTCGGCAAGGCCCTCGTGCGAGACGGGAGGCGTCGTCACCCGATGTCCTGGAAGCCGCCGCCGCCCGCGGCCGGCGTGTTGTCCTTGGGCGGTGGCTTGCCGCCGGTCCCGAGCGTCTTGGGCTGCTTCTTGGACTGGTCGAAGGCGCTGCCCGCGCCCGGCGCCGACGACTTCTTCGCGGCGGGCTTGCGCGGCTTCTTCGCCGTGACGCCAGCTGGGCGCGCGGTCGCCGCGACCTGCACGATCCGGGCGTCGCGGAAGGTCTTCGGCAG
>JAXDFS010000193.1:0-2921 GCA_034665465.1 Solirubrobacteraceae bacterium | reverse complement strand
GGACCTCGAGTCCGAAGTCGCCGCGGATCGAGCCCGGGGCGGCCTCGATGCCGTTCGTCGAGCCGATCATCTGGCGGGCGGCCTCGATCGCGTTGGGGCCCTCGAGCACCATCGCGACGAGCGGGCCGGATGTGATGAAGGCGACGAGGCCGTTGAAGAACGGCTTGCCCTCGTGCTCGGCGTAGTGGCGGCGAGCGAGGTCCTCGCCCAGCGTCATGAGCTTGAGCTCGGCGAGGTGCAGGCCCTTGCGCTCGAAGCGGGCGATGATCTCGCCGGTCAGGCGTCGCGCGAACGCATCCGGCTTGACCAGGATCAGGGTCCGGTCCATCGGTCGGTACTCCTCAGGTGGGGTTCATTCGGGGGCGGTCATGCGTCGCCGGCGGTTGCCCGCCGGCGGATGCGGCCCTGCCCCGACACGTCGCTGAGCTCGGCCTCGCAGTAGGGGCAGAGCTTCCAGGTCGGATCCAGCGGCCTGCCGCAGCTCAGGCACGGGTCGCGGAGCTTGCGCGTGCAGCTCGGGCAGCGCAGGAACTCCTTTTCGACCTCGTAGTCGCACTGCGGGCAGAGCATGTAGTTGAGCTCGTGCAGCCGCGCTTCGGCCGCCTGCATCTCGAGCTCCCGCTCGCGGATGTCGTCGAGGTACTCCGGCGGGCGGACGATCACGTACAGGACCGTCCCCACGAACGGGAACAGCGACGCCACCGTCGCCAGGATGACGAGCATCGGGTCCTCGATCCGCCGGATCGCATCCATGTACGTCCAGTACACGAGCGCCAGGTAGATGACGACCAGGAACAGGATGAGCATGTTGACCGCGAGGTTCAGCCCATCGCTGTTGATGCCGAAGACAGCGAGCACGATGGCTGCAGCCTACCGTCGCGGCGGGCGGAGCGGCGGGGCTGCGCTAGAGGAACATGCGGCCGAGGCCGTAGCCCACCGCGAAGAACACGAGGATCACCAGCGCGACGATCAGCGCCACGACGCCGATGAGCACCAGGGCGGACGGTCCCTCGCGGTTCACAGCATCGATCCCCGGCCCGCGCCGGCCGGCCGCAGCAGGTCGGCGATGAGGTAGATCGAGCCGGTCGCGAGGACGACCCCGCCCGGCCCCGCCAGCCTGCGGGCGAGCGCGACGGCGCGGCGGGGGTCGGCCTCCACGCGGCTGACGGCGTCCCAGCCGCCCGCGCCGACCTGGCCCGCCAGCGAGGCCAGCGTCGCGGGCGAGAGCGCGCGCGGGTTCGCGTTGGCGGTGAACACGGCGCCCGCGCACAACGGCAGCAGCGCGGCGAGCATCGCGGCGGCGTCCTTGTCGTCGAGCACCGAGACGACCGCGACGAGCGGCCTGCCGGCGAGGAACTCCGGCAGCGATCCGGCGAGCGCCGCGATCCCGCCGGCGTTGTGTGCGCCGTCGAGCACGACCTCGGCGCCGTCGTCGCCGGCCGCGAGCACCTGAAAGCGCCCCGGGACCGCGGTCGACGCGGCCGCCGCACGCGCGGCCTCGGCATCGAGGCGGCCCAGCCAGGCCTCGGCAGCGGCGCAGGCGACGGCGAAGTTGCGCCGCTGGAAGGCCCCGCGCGCCGCCAGCCGCACGCCCGGCGGCGGCTCGGCGGGGGCACGCACGATCGTCGCCCGCCGGTCGGCCGCCACGAGCTGCGCCTCGGCCTCGGCGGCGGGATCGAGGTCGGGGCCGAGCACGAGCGTCGCACCGGGGGCCACCACGGCGAGCTTCTCGCGCGCGATGTGGGCAACCGTGGGACCCAGCCAGCGCGTGTGCTCCAGGCCGACGTTCGTCAGCACGGCGACGTCCGCGTCGATGACGTTCGTCGCGTCCCAGCGCCCGCCGAGCCCGGCCTCCACGACCGCGACCTCGACGCCCGAGTCCGCCAGCTGCGCGTAGGCCGCGGCCGTGAGCGCCTCGAACTGCGTCACCCGGTCGTCCTCGTCGAGCGTGCGGTCGACGAGCGCGGTCGCGTGGCGCGCGCGGCCGACCGCGGCGGCGAACTGCGCCTCGGAGACGTCCTCGCCCTCGATCCGGATGCGCTCGGCGAAGGACACGAGGTGCGGCGACAGGTAGGCGCCGGTGCGGATGCCGTGGTGGGTGAGCAGCGCGGCGATCATGCGCACGGTCGAGGACTTGCCGTTCGTGCCGACGACGTGGATCGCCTCGAACGCCCGGTGCGGCGAGCCGAGCGTCGTCATCAGTCGGCGCATGCGGTCGAGGCCGAAGCGCATCCCGAAGAGCTCCAGCGAGAGCAGCCAGCGCTCGGCGGCGGCGGCGTCCCAGCCCACGGGACGGGGGTCGGCACTCGTCACGAGCCGGCCTGCGACGGCGCGGTCAGCGCCGCGAGCTCCTCTCGCAGGCGCTCGAGCTTGGCGCGCTCGGCGGCCACGACCGGCGGCGGCGCCTTGGCGACGAAGCCGTCGTTTGAGAGCTTGCCCTCGGCGCGGCGGATCTCGCCGGCGAGCGTGTCGCGCTGCGCCGCGCGGCGGCGCTCCGCGGCGCCGAGGTCGACGGCCTCGGACGCGAGCACGGCGACGGCGCCGCCGGGGATCGTGATCGTCGCGACCGGCTCCGCGCCGTCGGCGCCGTCGCGCAGCTCCAGGCGCGCGAGGGCCGCGATCCGCGACCGCGTCGCGGCATAGCCCTCGCCCTGCAGGACGGCGGGCACGACGGCGCCGGCCTTGACGCCGACCGAGTCGCGCCAGGCGCGCAGCGCCTTGATCGCCTCGATCGCCCGCCCCATCTCGTCCTCGGCGGCGACGTCGCGCAATGCGTCGTCGGGCTCGGGCAGGCGGCTGCAGGCCAGCAGCCCCTCGGTCTGCGCCCAGCCCAGCAGCTCCCAGAGCTCCTCGGTGACGAACGGCATGATCGGGTGCGCGGTGGCGATCGTCTCGCGCAGGACGTGCAGGAGCGTCGCGCC
>JAXDFS010000192.1:0-5080 GCA_034665465.1 Solirubrobacteraceae bacterium | reverse complement strand
GGCGCCGGTGGCGCCTACCGCGCCTTCGGCGAGACGCTGCGCGGCCTGAAGACGACGATGGCGCGCGTCTTCGAGGGGCCCAAGACGATCTCCTATCCCGAGGAGAAGGTGCCGGTCTACCCGCGCTTCCGCGGCCGCCACCGCCTGCACCGCTTCGAGGACACCGGCCTGGAGAAGTGCGTCGGCTGCTCGCTGTGCGCGGCCGCCTGCCCCGCCGACTGCATCCGCGTCGTCGCGGCCGAGAACACGCCCGAGAACCGCGTCTCCGCCGGCGAGCGCTACGCCGCCGTCTACGAGATCAACCTCTCGCGCTGCATCTTCTGCGGCTACTGCGAGGTCGCGTGCCCCTTCGACGCGATCACGATGGGCCACGACTACGAGCTGTCGGACTACAACCGCTCCGACCTCATCTTCACCAAGGAGATGCTGCTCGAGGAGCCGCTCGAGCGCACGCCGCTGCGCCGCGAGGGCGAGTAGGGACCAGGCCGGCCGGGCCGGCCGGCCTGGGCCTCCGCCTTGAGTCGCCGGCGTGGGCCGGTCGGTTTACGACATCGGTAAGGGAGCATGGTCGTTCGCCGTGGCGTTCGTCCCGGCCGATGGGAGCATTTGGCGAGTTCTTCGGTTTCCGGGCGACCAGATCGCCAAATCCCTCCGGCGATGCGGCTCGGTCCGGGGCGGCCCGGCGGCCGCGGGCGCCGGCGGCCCCTGACGCCCGACGGCCGCGGGACCGCCGCTGGCCTGCCACGAGGGGTGTCCTCTCCAAAAGTGCTAGCAGGGGCTAGCAGGGTGCTAGCCACTGCTAGCAGAAACAGAACGCACCCCCGGGGGGTTCGGGCAGCCGCGGCGTTTCACTGCCTCTCCTTATCGATGCTGTTTGCGCCCGCCCGCCCGCCCGCCCGCCCGCCCGCGCTCGCGCCCGCGCCCGCGCCCGGGCGCGCCGCGCGCCGCGAGGCGTCAGCCAGCCACCGGCGGGTCGCCCGCCGGCGCGTCGGGGTGTCCGGGCGGGAGCTCGGGCTCCTCGACGGGCGGGTCCCACATCTGCTCCATGCGGGCGATCTCGCGCTCGCGGTGCCAGGCGAGCTCGTCGTCGTTGTCGCGGTTCCAGCGCGTCTGGTGGACGTACATGTAGACATGGTCGGCAGAGATGGCGGCCGTGAAGTCACCGACGCGCTCGACGAACGCAGCGCGGCGGCGGGCGTAGTCCTCCTCCAGGCGCAGCGACCAGCCGGGCTGCGCCACGGGCCCTATCTCGGCCCCGTCCTCGTCGCGCAGCGCCCGCTGGGCAACCACGGCCGGCAATGCCGTGAGCGCCGCCTCCAGCGGCGCGCGGATCGACCATTCGTCGTTGGTCAGGGCGATCCGGATCTCCAGGACCGGCTCGGGCGCGCGGTGCACGCGCAGATCGATCCAGTAGCGATGCTCGTCGCGCACGCGCAGGTCGATCCAGGTGTGGCCCGACTCGGCGGACTCGGCGCCGCCCTCGCGCAGCGCCACGACGACGGACTCCTCGAGCTCTGGGGCAAGCGTGAGGAAGTAGCTGGCCGACTCCTGGCCCATGTCCGGCAACGTACCCGAAGAGGCCAGGGCGGATAGATTGCGGCCCTCATGGTGGAGGTGCTGTTCTTCGTAGCGGGCATCGGGGCGATTGCGGGGGCGATTGGCGTCATCGCGGTCCGTAACCCGTTCTTCAGCGTCCTCGCGCTCGTCTCGCACCTGTTGTGCCTCGCCGCGCTGTTCCTGCTGCTGCACGCCGAGTTCGTCGCGGCGGCCCAGGTCGTCGTCTACGCGGGCGCGGTCATGGTGCTCTACGTGTTCGTCGTGGCCTACGTCGGCGGTCAGGACGAGCCGCTGGGGCCCGGCGCCGGCAGCGGCCTGCGGCCCGTGTCGATGGTCTTCGGCGCCCTGCTGTTCATCGAGCTGTGCGCCGCCACGCTCGGCTCGGGCCTCAAGCTCGTCGACACCAACGGAGCGCACATCGACCCCGGCTTCGGGTCGGCGGCGCAGATCGGCCAGCTGCTGCTCACACGCTTCCTGCTCCCCTTCGAGGCCGCCTCCTTCCTGCTGCTCATCGCCGCGGTCGGGGCGGTCGTGCTCGCGCGCCGGCGCGGCGGGCTGACCGCCGCCGAGGACCAGGCGCGCTACACGGCGATGGACCTGCTGCGCCCCGCCTACACGGGCACCATGGCCGAGGGCGTGGGCGGCACCCGCCGCCTGCCGCCGGTCAGCGAGCGGGCGGCCGCGACGGCGCCCGCGGAGGCGCCGGCCGTCCCGGTGCAGGACGACTGATGGACATCGGCTGGTACCTCGCCGTGTCGGCGCTGATCTTCACGATCGGGGCCGCCGGGGTGCTCACGCGCCGCAGCCCGCTGGTCATCCTGCTCTGCCTCGAGCTCATGCTCAACGCCGCCAACCTCGCGCTGATCGCCTTCTCGCGCATGCACGGCAACGCCGACGGCCAGATCTTCGCGATCATCGTCATGGTCGTCGCGGCCTGCGAGGTCACGATCGGCCTGGGCATCATCGTCGCCATGCACCGCCGGCGCCTGCCGATCGACGTCGACGAGCTGCGGGAGCTGCAGGGTTGACCTCGCTGAAGCTCTTCGCCTGGGTGACGCTGCTGGCGCCGCTGGCCGGCGCGATCCTCACCGGGCTCGTCGGCCGCCGCCTGCCGGGCCGCGGCGCCGGCTATCTCGGGACCGCGGCGCTCGCCGTGTCCTTTGCGGCGGCGATCGGCGCGCTCGTGTCGCTGCAGGGCCTGGCCGCGCAGCAGCGCCAGGTCGTGTCGGTTGCCTGGGACTACGCCAACACGGTCGGCGTCGACGCCCAGCTGTCGCTGCTGCTGGACCCGCTGTCGATCTTCATGATCCTCGTCGTCTCCGGCGTCTCGATGCTGATCCACCTGTACTCGATCAGCTACCTGGACTCCGACGAGGGCTACGTGCGCTTCTTCGCGTACCTCAACTACTTCGTCTTCTCGATGCTGCTGCTCGTCCTGGCGGGCAACTTCTTCGTGCTGATCATCGGCTGGGCCTTCGTCGGCGCCGCCTCCTACATGCTGATCAGCTTCTGGTACCGGCGCGGGACGGCGACGGGCGCCGGGATCAAGGCGTTCGTCATCAACGTGCTGGGCGACGTCGGCCTCGTGCTCGGGACCTTCTTCATCTTCAAGCACGTCGGCACGCTGGACTTCCTGGGCACGTTCGCGAAGGCCAAGACGTCCTTTGATCCCGGCAGCGCCGACCTCACCGCGGGCTGCATCCTGCTGCTCGTCGGCGCGTTCGCGAAGTCCGCCCAGATCCCGCTGCACACGTGGCTTCCCGACGCGATGGAGGGCCCGACCCCCGTCAGCGCGCTGATCCACGCGGCGACGATGGTCACCGCCGGCGTGTACCTCATCGCGCGCATGCACCCGCTCTTCGAGCTGGCCCCGAGCGCCGCCGACGTCGGCGCCGTGATCGGCTGCCTGACGCTGCTGGTCGCGGGGACGATCGCGATCGCCCAGACCGACCTCAAGCGCGTGATCGCCTACTCGACGATGTCCCAGATCGGCGCCATGATCATGGCCGTACGCGCCGGCGCGTATGCCGCGGGCCTGTTTCACCTCATGACGCACGCGTTCTTCAAGGCGCTGCTCTTCATGTCCGCCGGCTCGATCATCGCCGCGATGGCCGGCCAGCAGGACCTCGACAAGATGGGCGGCTTCAAGCGCGCGATGCCGTTCACGTTCGGGTGCATGTGCATCGGTGGCCTGGCGCTCGCGGGCATCCCGCCGTTCTCAGGCTTCTTCTCGAAGGACGAGATCCTGCTGCTCATCGGCGACCGCGGCGGCTGGTACTGGATCCTCTACGCCGCCGGCTACGTCGGCGCGTTCCTCACCGGCGTCTACACGTTCCGGATGATCTTCCGCGCCTTCTACGGCGAGCCGGTGCGCGAGGCGCGCGAGCTCGAGGAGGGCCACCTGCACCACGCCGAGATCCACACGAACCCGGGCACGGGCGAGATCGAGGACACCGACGTCGGCTTCCCGGGCCCCGATCACCACATCGCCGAGCGCGAGCCGTCGATGAAGCTCGCGATGGGCACGCTGGCGCTGCTGGCGACCGTCGGCGGCTTCCTGCAGATCCCAAAGGTCACGCACGTCATCGACCACTTCCTCGCGCCGAGCTTCCGCGACTCGGCCCTCTATGCCCGCGAGCCCGGCAACGGCCTGCTCGCGTTCGGCCTCGTGCTCGGCGCCGCCTGCGGCCTGGCCGGCATCGCGGTCGCCTACTACGTGTGGGTCAAGAACCCGGGCCTGTCCGAGCGCGTGCGCCTGCGCCTCGCGCCGCTGCACCGGCTGTTCGTCAACAAGTGGTACTTCGACGAGCTCATCGACATGGTCGTCGTGCGCCCCTCGCGCTGGTTCGGGTCCTTCGCCCAGCAGACCTTCGAGCGCGTGTTCGTCAACGGCGTGCTGGTCGGCGGCACGACCGGCGTCGTGCGGGCCGGCTCCTCCGCCGTGCGCGCCGCGCAGACGGGCTTCTTGCGCTACTACGCCGCGCTGGTCGTGCTCGGCATGGTCGTCATGGCCTTCTACTTCCTCGTGGCCGCATGACGCTGCACCTCTCGATCGTCCTGTTCATCCCGCTGGCGTTCGCGGTGCTGGGGCTGATGGTGCCCGAGCGCGCGGCATCGAAGGTGGCGCTGCTGGCGACGTTCATGGTCGCCGCCTACGGCGTCCTCTACGTCGCCGACTTCGACAGCTCGGCGGGCGGGCTGCAGTACGTGACCGACGAGAAGTGGATCGCCGAGCTGGGGATCCACTACAAGCTCGGCCTCGACGGGCTGAACCTCTTCCTCGTCCTGCTGACCGGCGTGCTGTGGTTCGCCTGCACGCTGTGGGCGAGCTTCAGAGAGTGGGAGAAGCCGCGCCTGTTCTACTTCCACCTCGGCCTCGCCGAGACCGCGGTGCTCGGCGCGCTGCTCGCCCAGGACCTCGCGCTGTTCGTCGTCTTCTTCGACCTCATGCTGGTCCCGTTCTTCTTCCTCACCGGCATCTGGGGCGGGGCGCGGCGCGTGCAGGCGACGATGAAGCTCGTCA
>JAXDFS010000191.1:0-5248 GCA_034665465.1 Solirubrobacteraceae bacterium | reverse complement strand
GCGCTCGACGGGCAGCGCGAGGGCAGCGCTGCTGAAGAGGCCGAGCTTCACGAGCTCGCGCCGGTTCATGTTGTTGATCTTCTCCATGGCCGGAACTATGGATCGGCCGATAGGTCGTCAACAGGGTGGAATTCCCACTATCTGGTTGCAGCTTCGTGCACCCGACGGTACGGCCCGCCCCACCGTCCAGCAGCCCAAAGTCCTACAAGTACTCAGACTTCTGGCCGATCGGCTAGTTGCGCCGGCCCTTGCGCTTGTGCTTGGCCGCCGAGGTGCGTTTGCGCTTTGGCGTCCGCTTGCGCTTGACCGGCGTCGTGCAGTCGGCGGCCCTCGCCTTGCCCTTCGCCTTCACGACGTGCTTCTTGCGCGTCGGCTTCTTGGTCTTGAGCGCCCTCTGCGTCGTCTTCTGCTTCTTGACGGTCTTGCGCTTGGGGGCGCAGGTCGTCACGTCGGACCCCTTGTTCACCGCGCTGCCTCGAGCAGGCCCGCCGCCGCCGGAGCCATCCCCTCCGCCGGATCCGCCCCCGCCGTCACCGCCGCCGCCGCCGCTACCGCTACCCCCACCGCCGCCGCCGCCGCCGCCGCTGTGATCCTCGTCGGGATCATCGTGACGATCGCGCAGCGGCCGTGCCGGCGTGCGCCGGGCCGGATCGGCTTGGATCGGATCGGATCCGGGGGCGTCCTCGCCGACGAGGAACTGGGCCATCATGTCGTGGTCCTCGTGGACGAGGTTGTGGCAGTGCATCATGTAGCGGCCCGTCTCGTGCTCGAAGCGCATGATCACGCGCACGGTCTCGCCCTCGCCCACGTAGACGACGTCCTTCGGCCCGCGCTCGTAGTCGAACGGCGGCCGGCCGTTGCGATCGAGCACCTTGAAATCGACGAGGTGGACGTGGATCGGGTGAAACCAGCCGCCCGAGCTGTTCTGCAGCTCCCAGATCTCGACGTCGCCGAAGCCGGGGTTGGCGAGCACCTTCTGATAGCCGCTGTTGACGACGTCGTCCCAGGTCGTGCCGTTGATCGTCCACTGGCCGCCGCCGCGCTTGAACTCGAACCGCCGCGTGCGCAGCGCGTCGGCCTCCGTGAGGCCCATGAGAGCGGTGTTCGGGTTGAGGTCCAGCGGGATCTCGTTGCCTGAGGTGTCATCGGCGTCGGCGACGACGTCGAAGGCCATCACGACGCCGGTCGTGTCGAAGTCGATGTTGTTGGCGGGCGACACGTTCTGCATGACCACGCGCTGTCCGATCTGGTACTTCGAGAAGTCGATCACGACCTCGTAGCGCTCGGCCATGCCTGTCTTGAGCCTCGAGACCGCCATCGGGTGGGGCATGAGCCCGCCATCGGTCGCGATGACGATCAGGGGCTCGCCGCTGTCGAGCTGCAGGCCGTAGGAGCGCGAGATCGACCCGTTGAGGATGCGGAAGCGGTACTTGCGCCGCTGCACCGCCATCGCCGGCCAGGGCACCCCGTTGACGAGGATCACATCCCCGTAGACCCCGGACTGGTCGTTGTCGTCGAACAGCAGGGCGCCGCTGTCGTCGAACATCGCGTCGCGCAGGACGAACGGGACGTCGTAGGCGCCGTGCGGGATCGGCAGGCTCAGCTCCCAGGGGTCGTGCAGGATGTACAGCGCGGCCAGGCCCATGTAGGCGTTGGGGGCCGTGATGTGGACGCCGTGGTCGTGGTACCACAGCGTGCGCGCCTCCTGGATGTTGGGATAGACGTAGTCCTTCCAGCTGCCGACGTCGGTGATGTCGCTGGCGTAGCCGTCGTATTGCGGCTTGGAGCAGGACCCGTGCAGGTGCGTCGACGTCCAGACGTTGTAGCGCAGTGTCGGGTGCACCAGGGGCAGCTCGTTGATGTGCTGCACGACCGCGTGGCGGCCCTGCTGGCCAACGATCGTGGGTCCCGGCGCGATGCCGTTGTAGCCCCAGATGTCCGTCTGCCTGCCGGGCAGGATCTCGGCGGGCGCCTGGCGCTGGGAGATCGCGTAGTAGTCGAAGTTCTGCGTCTGGCGCTCGGGCGCGAGTACGGGCGGCGTCTTGAAGGGGATCGTGAACGGCTGCGGCAGCGCGCTCTGGGCGATCCGGTTGCTCAGCGCGACCTGCGTGCGCGCCGCGCGTTCCAGCGGCAGCGCGAGCGCGGCAGTGCCGAAGACCCCGAGCTTGACAAGCTCCCGGCGGTCGAGCTTCGGGCCTACCCGCGTCATACCGGATTCTGGTCCTACCTCGGTCGGATCCGCAAGGCGTAGAACCACGCTTCGTCGTGCGGGGATCCGCAGAACTGCGGCCGCTCGTACTACCAGCGCGCAGGCGGCCAGAGCACGCCGCGGACCCGGCCGATGATCTGTCTGCGGTCGACGGCGCCGAAGTCGCGCGAGTCGCGCGAGTCCAGGCGGTTGTCGCCGATGAAGAAGACGTGCCCGGGAGGCACGCGGACCGGGCCGAAGTAGACGCTGTCGATCGCGTCGGGGTCGGCGTAGGGCTCCTTCAGGTGCCGGCCGTCGACGACCAGCACGCCGTCCTCGATGCCGACGGTGTCACCCGGCAGGCCCATCGCGCGCTTGAGCGTCACGTCGCCGGTCCTGGGCGCGTGGAAGACGACGAGGTCGCCGCGGTGCGGCAGCGCATGGCGGTAGGCGCGCTTGTCGACGAGCACCTGGTCGCCGGAGCGCAGCGTCGGCACCATGCTGACGCCGTTGGTCCGAAACGGCTCGAAGAAGAAGACCCGGGCGATGACGAGGACGACCGCGATGAGCAGCACGGCCGGCCACCAGCGCCGCGGCCGCCGGCCGCGTGGCTGCTCATCCGCCGGGACCGCCGCCTCGGCTACTGGAGATGCCCTGTGAGTCTCAGGGCCCATGCCAGCACGCCCAGCGCCAGGAGGCCGTTGATGATCCAGCGGCGCGGTCTGCCCTCCAGCATCGCGAGCAGGGCGAGGATGATCCCGACCTGTGCGGCGGTCGTGAGCCAGTCGGTCGCGCCGGCCTCCTCGACGACCCGCCGGTGCGGGCCGATCGGGATCCCCGACGTGCGGGTGACGACGTACATCCCGATGATCGCGAGGTTGCCGGCGATCCCGGCGTAGGGCAGCCAGCGGCGCGGCCAGCGCACGAGCAGCGCCGCGAAGAGGACCTGCAGGTTGGCCGCGGCGATGAAGAACGCGCCGTAGCCCCACCACTCGCGCAGATGCGAGTCGACGTAGGCGACGTGGATGTAGCCGGCGAACAGCGAGAGCGCGGCGGTGACATAGATCAGCAGCCGGGAGGCGTGCAGAACGCCTCGGTAGGTCGGGGGCGCGGTGCCGGCAGCTGGTTGCATCCACAGAAGGTGCGCCAGCCGGTCTGCGCAGTCAAGGCGAGACCTCGCGCGCCTCGGCTGCAGGATCTCGCATCCTGCGGGCGCCGCGCGCATGACGCGCGGGGCGACCCACCGTCCCTACGCCACCGGCGCGGGCTCGGGCTCGAGCTCGCGCCCCGCGGACGGCTCCGGGTAGACCGCGTCCTCGGAGAGCTCGTCGAAGTCCTTCGGGCGCGTCTCGTCGCCGCCGTCGGGCGCGCCCGCGGCGCGCAGGATCACGGTCAGCACGAGCGTCACGACGAGGTTCGACACCAGCGCGAAGACGCCGGTGTAGGCGTTGATCTTCGTCCCGAAGAAGTCCAGCGGGTAGGTCGGCGCGAAGTCCTGCGAGGAGGCCATCAGCGTGCCGACGACCATGCCAACCGCCCAGCCCGCGACGAGCGCCCAGCGGTGCAGCCGGCGCGTGTAGAGGCCGATGACGATCGAGGGCAGCGTCTGCAGGATCCAGACGCCGCCGAGCAGCTGCAGCTCGATCGCGTACTTCGTCGGCAGCGTGAGGATGATCACCAGCGCACCGATCTTGACGAACAGCGAGACGATCTTGGCGGCCCGGGCCTCCTCGGCGCCGGTCGCCTGGGGGCGCAGGTAGGCCTTGTAGATGCTGCGCGTGAAGAGGTTCGCGGCCGCGATCGACATCACCGCCGCCGGCACGAGCGCCCCGATCGCGATCGCCGCGAACGCGACGCCCACGAACCAGGACGGAAAGACGCTGAGGAAGAGGTCGGGCACGGCGAAGTTCGGGTTGCTCGGGCTGATCTTGCGCGCGATCGCCATGTAGCCCAGCAGCGCGATCAGCCCCAGCAGGAACGTGTAGGCGGGCAGCAGCGCGGTGTTGCGCCGCACCGTCTGGGCGCTCTTGGCGCTCAGCACCGCCGTGATCGCGTGCGGGTAGAGGAACAGCGCCAGCGCCGAGCCGAAGGCCAGCGTGGCGTAGGCGATCTGCGCGTCAGCGCCCTTCGGGATCAGCGCGCCCGGCTTGGCGTGCGTCGGCAGCGCCTTCTCGGCGGCGTCGAACATCGCGCCGAAGCCGCCGATCTTCGACGGGATGTAGATGACCGCGACGAGGATCACGACGTAGATCAGCGCGTCCTTGACGACCGCGATCAGCGCCGGCGCGCGCAGGCCCGACTGGTACGTGTAGCCGGCGAGGATGACGAACGCCGCGACGAGCGGCCAGTCGCCCTCGATGCCGAGCGCGCCGAGCACGACCTGCATGCCGACGAGCTGCAGCGCGATGTAGGGCATCGTCGCGAGCAGGCCGGTGAGCGCGATGGCGGTCGCCAGGCCGCGGCTGCCAAAGCGGCCGCGCACGAAGTCCGCGGGCGTCGCGTAGCCGTGCGCGCGGCAGACCGTCCACAGCCGCGGCATCACGACGAAGACGAGCGGATAGACCATGATCGTGGCGGGCAACGCGAAGAAGCCGACCGCGCCCGCACCGAAGACGAGCGCCGGGACCGCGATGAACGTGTAGGCCGTGTAGAGGTCGCCGCCGAGCAGAAACCACGTGATGACCGTGCCGAAGCGCCGGCCGCCCAGGCCCCACTCGTCGATGTGGTCGAGCTGCGCGCGCCGCCAGCGCGCCGCGAAGAAGCCGAGCACGGTGACGAGCGCGAAGAGGACGGCGAAGACGACGAGCGCCGTCGTGTTCGTGCCGTGCGCCTCGGTGATGAGCGCGGGCGTCATCGCCGTCGCGTGGCTCGGTAGACCGTCACGGTCAGCGCGACGGAGACGGGCACCCAGGCGAACTGGTACCAGTAGAAGAACGGGATCCCGGCGAGCTCAGGCCCGTGGCGGGCGTACAGCGGCGGGAACAGCAGCCCGAGCAGGGGCAGCGCGAGCAGTGCGTACCACCAGCGGCTCGGCTCTCCCCCGGGCATGGTCGCTGCGTT
>JAXDFS010000190.1:0-3543 GCA_034665465.1 Solirubrobacteraceae bacterium | reverse complement strand
GGTGTCGGTGACCGCGCGGGCGGCGTAGACGCCGTGGCCGGGCGTCACGTAGGCGGGCTCGGGCACGAGGTTGGCGGTCGGGTAGCCCAGCTCGCGCCCGCGCTCGTCGCCGTGGACGACCTCGCCGCCGAGCGTGAACGGGTCGCCGAGCAGCTGGCCGGCGTACTCGACCGCGCCGCCGAGGACGAGGCCGCGGATGTGGCTGGAGGACACGACCTCGCCGTCGACCTCCAGCAGCTGCACCACTCTGGTCTCGAAGCGGGCGTCGGCGCGCAGCAGCTCGGCGTCGCCCTGCGCCTTGTTGCCGAAGCGGAAGTTCTCGCCCACGGAGACGTGGGTGGCATCGAGGGCGCCGACGAGGACCTCGTCGACGAACTGGGTCGCGGAGCGCGTGGCGAAGTCCTCGTCGAAGGGGATCACGACGAGCTCCTGCACGCCAAGCGACGCGATCAGCTGCGCCTTGCGCGCGGCGTCGGTGAGCAGCCGCGGCGCGGCGCCGGGGCGGATCACCGCCGTCGGGTGCGGCTCGAACGTCAGGACGGTGTCCGCGCCCGCGATCACCTCGCGGTGGCCGAGGTGCACGCCGTCGAAGGTCCCCACCGCAACGCGACGCGGCCGCGGCTCCACGTCGGGCAGGCGGGTGATCCTCACCCGCGGAAGCCTACGACGGGCTTCAGCCCGCCGTCCTGCTGCGCGGCGATCGCGATCGGCCCGTCGGCGTCGACGAGCAGGACCTCCGCGGCGCCCTGCGGGCAGGACACGTCGACCGCCACGCCATGACCGGCGCGACGGGCGTCGTCGGCCTGCAGGCGGACCACCGGCAGGAAGCACAGCGCCTGCTCGAGCGACAGCAGCCTGCCCGGGTCGGCGTCGGCGACGTCGAAGGGCCCGATGCCGGTGCGCCGCAGCGACTCGCAGTAGGCGTCGCCGAGATCGCCGATCAGCGTGCGCACGTACGTGCCGGCCGAGCACTCGATCGCGAACGCGGCGCGATCGTCCTCGCGCCAGAGCTGCTCGAAGCGGTGCACGGTGACCGGCCGCTCGGCGAGTACGACGTCCTCGCCGGCGCGCGCGAGCTCGTAGGCCCGGCGGCCGCCGACCTTCACCGCGCTGTAGGCATGCGGGCGCTGGAGCAGCTCGCCGGTCGGCAGGTCGGGGGGGAGGGGCGGGATCCGGCCGGTGACGGTGATCTCGCCCTCCGGGTCGCCGGTGCTCGACGTCGCCCCCAGGCGGGCCGTGGTCTCGTAGCGCTTGGTCAGGGCCATCAGCTGGCGCTGGATGCGCGTCGCGCGCCCGACGAGCACGAGCAGCAGCCCGGTCGCGAACGGATCCAGCGTTCCGGCGTGGCCGACGCGCCGGCCGCGATGTTCCCGGCGTACCGCGGCGACGATGTCATGCGAGGTCTTTCCGGCGGGCTTGTCGACGAGCAGGACGCCGTCCTGGACCGCCGGGGGCCGGTCGCCGAGCAGCGCCGGGGAGTCCTTGCGTGCGGGCGGGGTCACCCGCCCAATCTAGATCAGCGCGCGATCGCGCCGAACGCCGCGGCGACAGCGCCGTCAGCCGTCGAGCTGCGCGGCGACCGACTCGCGCAGGAACGCGACGAGCTCGCCGGGGTCCATCTCCGTGGCGAATCCGGCCGCCTGGCGATGGCCGCCGCCGCCCTGCGCGCGGGCGATGACCGACACGTCGACCGCCCCGTCGGTGGCCCGCAGCGACACCTTCGAGGCCCCGCGCCTGTCGGCCCCGGTGAGCGCGCGCGCGAGCGCCGCGACCTTCGTGCCCTCCACCGCCCGCAGGTGATCGATGATCCCCTCGGTGTAGGAGTCCTCGGCGCCGGTCTGCTCGAAGTCCTCCCGGGTCAGGCGAGCGAGCGTCAGGCGCCCGTCGTCGAAGCGCTCGACACGGCCTAGCGCGCGCGTCAGCAGCCGCAGCTTGGGCTCGGGGATGCCCTCGTACAGGCGCCGGTAGATGTCGTGGACGTCGACGCCCGCCCCGATGAGGTCGGCCGCCATGACGTGCGCCGCCGGGCCGGTGTTCTCGTACATGAAGCGCCCGGTGTCGGTGACCAGCCCGACGTAGAGCGCCTCGGCGATCTGGGCCGTCAGCGGCACCTCGAGCGTGCGCATGAGGTCCCAGACGATCTCCGCGGTGCAGGACGCCTCGGCCACGACGTGGTTGATCGTGCCGAAGTGGGTGTTGTCGTGGTGGTGGTCGAGGTTGAGGATCGGGACGTCGCCGACCTCGACGGCGTTGCGGTCGAAGTTGCCGCAGTCCAGGAAGACGATCGTGCGCTGGCCGAGATCGTCCGGGATATCGCTGACGAGGCCGTCGAACTCGAAGAACCCGTACTCGTAGGGCAGCGGGAACTCGTCGCGGCCGATGAACATCACGCTGTCCTTGCCCAGCGCGCGCATCACGCCCTGCATGGCCACGAGCGATCCCAGCGCGTCGCCGTCGGGGTTCTCGTGCGTGACGAGCACGAAGCGCTCGGCATCGTGCAGCGCGCCGATGACCTCCTCGCGCGACGTCGCGCTCGTGCCGGTGAGGGTCACGGGTCGAGCGCCTCGCCGCCGTGCGCCTCGGCCGTGCGGTCCAGCAGCTCCTCGACGCGCATGGCGCGGTCGGTCGTGTCGTCGTAGAGGAACTCGAGCGTCGGCGTGCGCTTCATGCGCAGCTCGCGCGCGAGCCGGCGCTGCAGCGCGCCGTGAGCGGATCTCAGCCCAGCGAGCGTCGCGGCACGCTGTGTCTCGTCTCCGAGCACGCTGACGTACACGCGGGCCTGGCGAAGGTCTGAAGTGGTCTTGACGCTCGTCATCGTGACGAAACCGATTCGTGGGTCCTGCAGATCCTGGGCGACCGCGTCGGTGAGCACCTGTCTGACGGCCTCGTCCACGCGGCGCATCCGATCTGAGGGCATCCTAACCCGATACCTCTGCGAACGAGGCGACCGTTCGGTCTATATGACAGGTCTCGGGGAAACGCTCCAGCAGAAACTCCTCTACGCGGTCGGCCGCGTGCTCCAGGACGCCCAGCGAGCCGCCCGTCAGCGCTGCGGCGAGCGTGGAGCGCTGCCACAGCTCCTGGTGGCCGACCTCGGACACCGCCACGCCCATGCGCGTGCGCAGCTGGGCCTTGACGGAGCTGAGGTCCTTGCGCTTGGCCTTCAGCGAGCCGGCATCCGGAAAGTGCAGATGGACGAGCAAGAGCGCGACGTACGCCTGGTCGTCGGCCATGCGCCTATGCCAGCGCGCGGTCGACCTTGCGTGTCTCGTAGACCTCCAGGATGTCGCCCTCCTTGACGTCCTGGAAGTTGCGCAACACGATGCCGCACTCGAAGCCCGCCGCGACCTCGCGGACGTCTTCGTTGAAGCGCCGCAGGGAGTCGACCTGGCCGTCGTAGACGATCGTGCCGTCACGGACGAGCCGCGTCTTGGCGCCGCGGGTGATCTTGCCGTCGGTGACGTAGGAGCCGGCGATGACGCCGATCTTCGACGCGCGGAAGATCTGGCGGTCCACGACGGGGCCGATCGAGTCCTCGACCTC
>JAXDFS010000189.1:0-5477 GCA_034665465.1 Solirubrobacteraceae bacterium | reverse complement strand
CCAGCCGGGCCGGCAGCGCCAGCAGCGCCTCGAGCGTGGCGTCGAGGTCGGGCCCGGACGAGCGCCCGGCGAAGCTGAACGAGATCGCGCCCGTGTCGGGGCTGACGGTGGCGACCGGCGCCACGCGCAGCGCCGCGAAGACCTTCAGCCGCTCGCGGGCGCGCAGCAGCGGCGTCGCGATCTCGTCGTGGATCGTCTTGGCGAGCTTCTCGGCGAGGCGCTCCTTCGTCGGCGCGCGCATGAGGTCGACCTGGGCGACCAGGACGCCGTCGCGGACGAGGTCCTGCGCGACGCGCCACATCAGCGAGGTCTTGCCGTAGCGGCGCGGCGCGGCGACCACGACGTCCTGCCCGTTGCGGATGTCCGCGGCCAGCTCGCGCACCTCGTCCTCGCGGTCGGTGAAGGACTCGCCGAGGGCCAGCGGCCCGAAGCGAAACGGATTGACGGGTGACGGCGCCGCGGTCATGCCGCCAGACATTATGCCAAACTACATTATGTTCTTCCACATATTGATGGACGACGCCGTCCCGGAGTGACCGTGTCGCGCGCCCGGTAGGGTCCGGCCGCGTCCAGCCCGGAGGCGCGCCCGCAGTGAACTTCACGACGGTCCAGTTCGCAATCTTCTATCCGATCGTGCTCGCGCTGTCGTGGGCGCTCATGCCCCGTCAGCAGATCTGGAAGGTCTTCACGCTCGCGTCGAGCTACCTGTTCTACAGCGCGGCGAGCCCGAAGTTCTGCCTCCTGCTGGCCGCGGTGACGCTGGTCAACCAGGGCGCGGCGAAGCTCGTGCACCGCACCGAGGTCGAGCAGCGGCGCAGGTTGATCGTCGGCCTCGCGGTCGCGTTCGACCTCGGGATGCTCGGCGTCTTCAAGTACTACGGCTTCTTCGCCGAGGAGACCAACGCGCTGCTGGACGCGGCCGGGCTGGGGTTGCCGGTGCCGCTGGCGGCGATCGCGCTTCCCGCCGGGATCAGCTTCATCGTCTTCCAGGCGATCTCCTACACCGGCGACGTCCACCGCCGGCTGCTGCCGCCGGCCAAGACCATCGACGTCGGCCTGTACCTGAGCTTCTTCCCGCACCTCGTCGCCGGCCCGATCGTCCGCGCGCGCGAGTTCCTGCCCCAGCTCGAGGGCCCGCGCGACCCGCGTCAGGTCGCGGTCGGAGCGGGCGTCGCGCTGATCCTGATCGGCCTCGTCAAGAAGGTGGCGATCGCGGACTACCTCGGTCGCACGGTCGTCGACCCCGTCTTCGGCGTGCCCCAGGCGTACTCGGCGCCCGACGTGATCCTCGCCTCCTACGCGTACGCGATGCAGATCTTCTGCGACTTCTCGGGCTACACGGACATCGCGATCGGCCTCGCGCTGCTGATGGGATTCGTCTTCCCCCAGAACTTCGACCGCCCCTACCGCTCCCAGAGCTTCCGCGAGTTCTGGCGGCGCTGGCACATCACGCTGTCGCGCTTCCTGCGCGACTTCCTCTACATCCCACTGGGCGGAAATCGCCACGGCAAGCTGCGCCAGGCGCGCAACCTCATGATCACGATGGTCCTCGGCGGGCTGTGGCACGGCGCGGCGTGGGGCTTCGTGCTGTGGGGCTTCATCCACGGCGGCGCGCTCGTGATCGAGAACCTCTTCCGCGGGCGCATCTCACCGCCGGCCTGGCTGAAGTGGTTTCTGACCTTCAACCTCGTCGTGCTCGCCTGGATCCCGTTCCGCGCCCCGGACCTGCACCTCGCCGGCGACGTCGCGTCGCGGCTGACGGACTGGGGGGCCCCGACGCTCTGGAGCGCGCCGGTCGTGCTGATCATCGCCGTGGTGCTCGGCTCGCAGCTGCTGCCCGCGCGTCCCATGGACGCGCTGCGCGTACGCTTCGAGCGCCTGCATCCCGCCGCGCTCGGCATCAGCATGGCGGCCGTGATCGTGCTCGTGGCTGCGACCGTGTCCAGCCAGGGCGTGCCACCGTTCATCTACTTTCAGTTCTGATGTCCACCACCCAGCGCGACCCCTTCATCCTCGACCGCCCGACCGGGCGCCGCCTGCGCTCGCGCGACGCGATCGCGGTCGTCTTCGTCGCCGTCGTGCTGCTCGTGCTGATGGAGGGCGCGTCGATCCGCAACACCGGCCGCAAGCTGGACCCCGGCTTGCAGCGCACCGTCGTGCGAGCCGTCGGAGGCCCGGCCGGCTGGCTCGCCGATCGCCTCCCGCTGGCGGACGCCGTCAACAGCGCGACCTCCTGGCTGTCGCCCGATCAGAAGCTCACCGGCGGCCCGGGCTCCTTCGAGGCGCCGTCCGGCGGCCCGGTCGTGACGGGCGCGGGCGCGGGCGCGGGCGCGCTCGCCCCGGTCACCCCGGACGCCTTCGATCCCGCGGCGCTGGGCGAGAAGCCCAAGCGCCTCGCCAAGCTCGGCACGCTGCTGGTCACCGGCGACTCGCTGGCCCAGCCGCTGGACGTCCAGCTCGCCCGCGATCTCGCATCCAAGGGCGTCAACACCGTCCGCGACGCGCATCTGGGCACAGGCATCTCCAAGACCGACATCGTCGACTGGGGCCAGCTCTCCTCGCTGCAGGTGCGTCAGCGCAAGCCCGACGCCGTCGTGATGTTCATGGGCGCCAACGAGGGCTTCCCCATGCCCGGGGCGGGCGGCAGGCTCGTGCAGTGCTGCGGCCCGGCGTGGGCGGCGATCTACGCGACGCGGGCGCGCCGGATGATGGACACCTATCGCCGCGGCGGCGCGGCGCGCGTGTACTGGCTGACGCTGCCGACGCCGCGCGACAGCGCCCGCCAGAAGATCGCGCGCTCGGTCAACGCCGCGATCCTCGTCGCCGCGCAGCCGTTTCGCTCGCAGGTGCGCGTGCTCGACATGTCGGCGCTGTTCACGCCGGGCGGGCGCTACCGCGCGGCAATGGCAGTCGGCGGGCGCAACACGATCGTGCGCCGGCCAGACGGCATCCACCTCAACGACGCCGGCGCCCGCGTCGCCGCAGGCACCGTCATAGCGCGCCTGCGCAGCGACTTCGACTCGCTGCAGTAGCCGCTGCGCGGTTCTGCCGGGACGCGCGCGCCGATGTGTGTGGGCCGAATAGGCTGCGCGGTCTGATGGACCCCTTCCCCCGCAGCCGCCGGGCGCTGCGCGCGACGTACGCGCTGCTCGTCGTGCTGGCGGCGGTCCTCGCGCAGAGTGCCGCGGCGTCGCGCGCGCCCGGGCCCGCGCGGGTGGCCGACGCCCTCGACACCCCCGCCAGCCCGCTGGACCTGACGTCGGTGAGCTTCGGGCAGGTGCACGAGCGCATGGCGCTGCAGGTGACGACCGCGGGCGAATGGACGGCCGCGGACCTCGTGCCGGGATCAGGGCGCTCGATCTGCGTGAGGCTCTTCTACGGCCCGGTGCCCGGCCCGCGCGCGCGCCTGTGCGTCATCTCCGAGGGCGGCGCGCCCGCCCTGCGCTACACGCGCCTGGATCGCGCCGGCAATGCCGTCGCCCTGCGGCGCGTGCCCGCGACCGTCGGCCGGGCCGACGCCCACTCCCTGCTGGCGACCTTCACGCCGGCCGCAGCCGGGCTGGTGCCAGGGCGGTACTCGTGGCAGGCGCAGTCGCAGTGGACGGACCCCGCGGTGTGCGCCGCCCCGCCCGGCTGTTCGGACGTCGTTCCCGACGCCGGCAGCATCGCGGCGCGCATCGGGCCGTTGCAGGTCGCCGCCGCGCGCGGATGCGTCCCGCGGGGCCCCGAGCAGCGCACCTCCGGCTTCCCCGGCCGGCGCGAGGTCGCGCTGACCTTCGACGACGGCCCGAGCGCGTACACGCCGGCGATCCTGACCCTGCTCGAGCGCGAGCACGTGCCCGGGACGTTCTTCATGGTCGGCAAGGAGGTGCCCGGTCACGCAGCGCTGCTGCACCGCATGCTGCGCGACGGGTTCATGATCGGAAACCACACGTTCACGCACGCGAACGTCTCGGGCGGCGGCGGGCTCGCGGCCCAGCAGATCGCCGCGACGCAGGCGGTCATCCGCCGCGCGTCGGGCTTCACCCCCTGCCTGTTTCGCCCGCCCGGCGGCGCGACGAGCGGCGCGCTGCAGGCCACCGCGGCCTCGCTCGGCCTGCTGACGATCATCTGGAACGTCGACCCCCGCGACTGGAGCACCCCGGGCACAGGCTCGATCGTCTCGACGGTCCTCGCCCAGACGCGCCCGGGCTCGATCATCCTGCTGCACGACGGCGGCGGAGCGCGCTCGGAGACGGTCGCGGCCGTGCCGCAGATCGTCCGCACGCTGACCGCGCGCGGCTATCACTTCGTCACCGTCGCGCAGCTGCTCGGACTGGCGCTGCGCCAGTAGGTCAGCCGCCGGCCATCGCCGGCAGGATCACGAGCACGTCGGTGCCGCCGACCGGCGTCGAGAGCCCATCGAGCACCCGGACGTCCTCGTCGTTGAGGTAGACGTTGACGTAGCGATTGAGCTCGCCGCCGGCGGCGAAGAGCTGCGCCTGGGTGTCGGGATGGGACTCCGCGAGGGAGCGCAGGACGTCACCGACGTTGTCGCCGGTGGCGTCGACCTCCTTGACGCCGCCGGTCGACGGGCGCAGGACGGGTGGGATGCGGACGATGGCCATTCGGGGAGTATCTAGCACGCCGCGGGCATCCGGCCCGCGCCCTTGATGACGAGCGGCTTCATCCGGCCGCCGTTCCTTACCCCGCCGCGGCGCAGAACGCCTCGTAGTCCGGGAACACGCCCATCTCGTCCTCGGAGATCTCGTCGGGCGGGCGCGAGCAGATGGCGCATTCGGGGTCGCGGCGCACCTTCAGCTCCGTGAACGTCGCGCCCAGCGCCTCGTAGAGCAGCAGCCGGCCGATGAGCGGCTCGCCCGCGCCCGTGATGAGCTTGATGACCTCGGTCGCCTGCAACAGCCCCATCGTTCCCGGCAGGACGCCGAGCACGCCGTTGGCGCCGCAGCTGGGCGCCAGCTCGGCCGGCGGCGGGACGGGGTACAGGCAGCGATAGCAGGGCCCCTGGTAGGGCGCGAAGATCGACAGCTGGCCGTCGAAGCCGAGGATCGAGGCGCTGACGACCGGGATCTTCAGCCGCACGCTCGCGTCGTTGAGCAGGTAGCGCGTCGGGAAGTTGTCGACGCCGTCGACGATGACGTCGTAGCCCTCGATGATCTCCATGATGTTCGAGGCGTCGATGCGCTTCTGGTACTTGACGACGTTCACGTCGGGGTTCAGGGCGTTCATCGTCACCTGCGCGGAGTCGACCTTCGGCGTGCCGATGCGGTCGGTCGTGTGGATGACCTGGCGCTGCAGGTTGGAGAGGTCGACGACGTCGTCGTCGACGATGCCGATCGTCCCGACGCCGGCCGCGGCGAGATACAGCGCGGTGGGCGAGCCGAGGCCGCCGGCGCCGAGCAGCAGCACCTTGGCGTCGAGCAGCTTCTGCTGGCCCTCGGCGCCGATCTCCGGCACGAGCATGTGGCGGCTGTAGC
>JAXDFS010000188.1:0-14550 GCA_034665465.1 Solirubrobacteraceae bacterium | reverse complement strand
GCTGTGGAGCACCTGCTCGACGGCGACGGCGCGGTCGCCGGCGCGCGCCTGACCGACGGGCGCGCGATCGCCGCGGCGACGACCGTGCTCTGCGCCGGCGCCTGGTCGACGGGCCTCGCGGCCGGTGTGGACGTCGAACTCGCGGTGCGCCCGACCGCCGTGAAGCTCGCCGTCCTCGCTCGCGCGGTGCGCACGCACCTGACCGTCATCGACGCGGAGAACGGCATCTACCTGCGCCCGGACGGCCTCGCGGGGACGCTCGTCGGCCGCCGCACGTGGACCGACGAGCCGCTGGCGGCGCCCGGCGCCGAGCTGCCCGTCGTCGACGAGGCCTTCGTCGCCGACACCCGCGCCCGCCTGGCGCGGCGTCTGCCGTCGGCGGCGGGCGCCGGCCTGCTGGCCACCCGCGCGGGCATGCTGGACATGACGCCCGACGGCCTGCCGCTCGTCGGCCCCAGCGAGCGACCGGGGTTGTGGCTGTGCTGCGGCTGGAGCGGGACGGGATTCAAGACCGGCCCGTCGACCGGCGCCGCGCTGGCGGCCTGGCTCGCCGGCGGCCGCCCGCCGCCGCAGCTCGCGTCGCTGCATCCGGCGCGGATGCCGACGGCGATGGCCGTCGCGCGCTCGCCGCACTGACGGCGATCAGCCCGCTGCGCGGCCCAGCGGCGGCCGTCGTCCCGGCGGCTGCGACGGGCGCTCGCCGACGGCGATCAGCGGGATCGTGCGCGTCTGGGGCTCGCCCGAGGCGGGCACCAGGATGCGCTCGTCGTGGTGGACGATCTCCAGATCCTCGCCGTCGAGCAGCTCGTAGCCGGCCTCGGTGTGATGGACCGTGACGCGCAGGCGTCGCCCGCGGTACATCAGCCGGAAGCTCAGCCGCGTCAGCTGCTCGGGCAGGCGGGGCGAGAACTCCAGCGTGTCGCCGTGGTCGCGCATGCCGCCGAAGCCCGCGACCGTGACGAGCCAGGTTCCGGCCAGGGCGGCGAGGTGCACGCCGTCCTTCGTGTTGAAGGCGAGGTCGCGCAGGTCGATGAACGCCGTCTCGGCGAGATAGTCGTAGGCGAGGTCGTCGTGGCCGACCTCGGCGGCCATGATCGCCTGCACGCACGCCGACAGCGACGAGTCGCGGACCGTGATGCGCTCGTAGTAGTCGAAGTCGCGCGCGCGCTGCTCGGGCGTGAAGCAGTCGCCGCAGACGTACATCGCGAACACGAGGTCGGCCTGCTTGACGACCTGGCTGGAGTACAGCTCGTAGTAGGGGTAGTGCAGCAGCAGCGGGTAGTGGTCGTGCGGGGTGCCCTCGAAGTCCCAGCGGCGGTGGCGCGTGAAGCCCTCCGACTGCGGCGTGATGCGCAGGTCGTCGTCGAAGGGGATGACGATCGCCTCGGCGGCGTCGCGCCAGCCGGCGATCTCCTCCTGGTCGACGCCGAGCTGCCCCGCGTGGCGCGGATGGAGGGTGGCGAGCGCGGCCGCCTCGCGCAGGTTGCGCCGCGCCATGACGTTCGTGTAGACGTTGTTGTCGGCGATCGCCGAGTACTCGTCGGGCCCGGTGACGCCGTCGATGCGAAAGCCGCCGCGCGCGTCGTGGTGGCCGACCGAGCGCCACAGGCGGGCGGTCTCCACGAGCAGCTCGAGCGCGACCTCGCGCCCGAAGGCCGCGTCCTCGGTCGCCGCGAGGTAGCGCCGCGTCGCGTCGGCGATGTCGGCGTTGATGTGGAAGGCCGCCGTGGCGGCGGGCCAGTAGCCCGAGCACTCGTGCCCGGAGATCGTGCGCCAGGGGAACGTCGCGCCCTCGAGGTTCAGCTCGCGTGCGCGCGCCCGGGCGAGGTCGAGGGTCGAATGGCGCCAGCACAGCGCGTCGCGCGCTGCGCCGGGCGCCACGTAGGTCAGCATCGGCAGCGTGTAGGTCTCCATGTCCCAGAAGGAGTGGCCGTCGTAGCCGTTGCCGGTCAGCCCCTTGGCCGGGATCGCGCGGCCCTCGGCGCGCGCCGCCGACTGCAGCACCGAGAACAGCGCGAAGCGGATCGCCTGCTGCAACGGCGGATCGCCGTCGATCTCGACGTCCGCGCGAGCCCAGAAGTCGTCGAGGTACTCGCGCTGGGAGTCGAGGAGCTCGTCCCAGCCGGTGCGCATCACGGCTGCAAGCCCGGCGTCGACCTGGTCGCGCATGGCCGGCAGCGAGCGCCGGCTCGACCATCCGTAGTTGATGAACTTCACGACCCGCAGCCGCTCCCCGGGCTCCAGCTGGGTGGAGATCGTCACGCGCGCGAGGTCGGGCTCGCTCTCGGACTCCGTGGTGGTGGGCTCAGGGCCGTCCACGACGTGGTCCATGCCCGCCGCGATCCGCAGGCCCGACGTCCGCGTGCTGTGCACGAGCCCGGCGCGCAGGCCGCTGTGCCCGTGCGCCTCGCTGCGCAGCGGATCGCGCAGGGCGGCCGCGGCGCGCGGGTCCCCGATGGCCTCGGTCACCGTCTCGTTTGCGACGAGCTCGGACTGCACGACGATCCGCGCCTTGGCGCCGAAGGGCTCGACCTCGTAGTGGATCGCCGCCACCGAGCGCTGGACGAAGGAGACCAGTCGCGTCGTGCGGACGATCACGCCCTGCCCGGCGGGCGAGAGCCAGCGCACCTCCCGGCGCAGCAGGCCGGCGCGCAGGTCCAGCGTGCGCTCGTGGTGCTGCACCGTGCCGTAGCGCAGGTCGAAGGGCTCGTCGTCGACGAGCAGGCGCACGATCTTGCCGTTGGTGACGTTGATCATCGTCTCGCCGGACTCGGGGTTGCCGTAGGCCTCCTCGGCGTAGGGCAGCGGCCGGCTCTCGTAGAAGCCGTTGAGGTACGTGCCGGGGTGCCCGGCGGGCTCGCCCTCCTCGAGGTTGCCGCGCAGCCCGATGTGGCCGTTTGAGAGCGCGAAGATCGACTCGGTCTGCGCAAGCAGGTCCAGCTGCAGGCGGTGCTCGGGGATCGACCAGGGATCGACCCCGAAGACGTCCTCTCCGATCACGTGCCGTCCAGCGGGTCGCTCATCCGACGAGTCTGCCCGCTGGGGCGGCGTTGCACCCGCCGCGCGCTATGGAGCTTCGGGCACGATCGCCAGCAGCTCTGTGGCCGCCGGCAGCGCCTCGGTGTCGAAGCCGCTTTCGCCGGGGCGGTGCACGTCGGCGAGCTGGTCGAGGAAACCGTCGACGGGCTCGAGGAAATCGATGCGATGCGTGCGGTAGTGCATCGGGACGACCCAGCGCGCGCCGATGCGCCGTGCGATCGCGGCCGCCTGCTCGCCCCCGATCGTGGGGCCGGCGCCGACGGGCAGGAACGCCAGGTCGACCTGGCCGATCGCCGCGGCCTGCTCGTCGCGCAGCGCGGACTGGCCGAAGTCGCCGAAGTGCGCGATCCGCAGCCCGCCCAGATCGAAGACGAAGATCGTGTTCGGCCCGCGCCTGGTGCCGGCCGCGTCGTCGTGCTCGGACGCCACGGCGACCACCTCGCCGAGCGGCGAGTCGAGCGTGCCCGCGGTCGAGCGCAGGACCGGCGGGTCGCCCGCGATGCGGTCGGTCGCGTTGTGGTCGGCGTGCTCGTGGGTGACGAGCAGCAGGTCGGCGGCGACGTCTGCGATCGGCGGGTAGTCGAAGCGCATCCCGCGCGCGGCCATGGCGGACAGGTCGCCGAAGGGGTCGATGAAGACGGCCGCCTCGGGCGTCCTCAGCGCGAATGCCGACTGGCCGTACCACTCAATGTGCATGAGCCTCCTCCTGGTTGAAGGCGCCCCGCATCCATGATGCGGCGGCGGCGATGAGGCAGGCGGCGATCGCGAAGGCGAAGGCCGCGTGCAGCCCGGTCTGAAACGGGCCCGAGATGAGGTGCGGGAAGAAGGAGCTGCCGGTGAGCGTCGCGTGATCGGAGGCCGGGATGGTGCTCAGCGCGTGCTCCCCGACCAACTGCTGGATCGGGTTGTAGCCCAGGAACGCCGCGAACAGGATCGACACCGGTGGCAGGGAGGCGACGTGCTGGGCGGTCGCCGCGGAGATGCCGTGGGCCTGCAGCCCGGCGCTCATCGCCTGCGGCAGGCTGGCGGCCAGCCCGAGGATCATCAGCGTGAAGAACACGCCGAGCGACAGCACCTGCGCCGAGTTCTGAAAGGTCTGGTTCATGCCGCCGCCGGCGCCGCGATCGGCGGCCGGCAGGCTGTTCATGACGGCAGCGCGATTGGGCGAGGCGAAGAGGCCCATCCCGATGCCGTTGAGCAGCAGGATCGCTGCGAACGCGAGGTACGGGAAGTCGGTCGGCAGCGCGATCAGCATGCCGAAGCTGACCGCCGAGGTGAGCATCCCGCCCGTGGCGAAGGCGCGCGCGCCGAAGCGGTCCGACAGCAGCCCGGAGACAGGGCCGGAGACCAGCAGCCCGATCGTCAGCGGCAACATCGAGATACCGGCCCATAGGGGCGTGTCGGTGAAGTCGTAGCCGTGCTGGGGCAGCCAGATGCCCTGCAGCCAGATGATCAGCATGAACATGAGGCCGCCGCGTGCGAGCGCGGCGAGGAACGTCGAGAGCGTGCCGTACGTGAACGCGCGGATGCGAAACAGCGGCAGGCGGAACATCGGGTCGGCGACGCGGCGCTCGACGGACACGAAGGCGGCGAAGCAGGCGGCCGACGCGGCGAGCAGGGCGATCACGCGCGGGCTTCCCCAGCCTGTGGCATGGCCGCCGAACGGCCGGATGCCGTAGGTGACCGACACCATCGCGCAGACCAGGCCGAGGGCGAACGTCACGTTGCCCCACCAGTCGACGGCCGCCCGGCGCGGGGTGCTGCGCTCCTCGAGCTTCAGGTAGCCCCAGACCGTGCCGAACAGCCCGACCGGGACCGAGACGAGAAAGACCAGGCGCCAGTCGATCGGGGCCAGCAGCCCGCCCAGCACGAGGCCGACGAACATGCCGCTGACGCCGACGATGTTGTTGATGCCGAGCGCCATCCCGCGCTGGTTGGCGGGGAACGCGTCCGTCAGGATCGCGGCCGAGTTGGCGAGCAGGCACGCGGAGCCGATGCCCTGCACGACGCGGAAGCCGATGAGGTACAGCGCGCCCGCGGCCCCCTGCAGCCAGCAGACGGCCAGCAGCAGCGACGCGACGGTGTAGATGACGAAGCCGAGGTTGTACGTGCGCACGCGGCCGAACATGTCCCCCAGACGCCCGAGGCTCACGATCAGCACGCTCGAGACGACGAGGTAGCCGAGGATCATCCACAGCAGGTAGGAGCTGTTGGCAGGCGCCAGCGGGTCGAGGTGGATGCCGCGGAAGATGTCGGGCATCGCGATGATCGTGATCGAGGCGTCGAGCGTCGCGAGCAGGATGCCGAGCGTCGTGTTCGACAGCGCGATCCACTTGTAGCGGTCGGGTGCGGAGGGTCCCGCGAGCTCGACGGGCCCGGCCTTGGAAACGATTGCCACCCTTCGATTCTACAGGTAGCCTGCATAAACCTCCGACGCCGTCCGGTTGCGCCACGTGCCCCCTCGCCACGAATCCGACGATCCCGCGCTGCTCGCCAGCGAGCTGCGCGACGTGCTCGGCCAGCTCGTGCGGCGCCTGCGCAGCCAGCACCGCTTCCCGCTCGCGCAGGGCACGGTCCTCGGCCGCCTGGACCGCCAGGGCGCGATGGGCGTGAGCGACCTCGCCGCCGCCGAGCGGGTGCGCCCGCAGTCGATGGCGCAGACCGTCGCCGACCTCGAGGCCGCCGGCATGGTCACCCGCCGCCCGGACCCCGCCGACGGGCGGCGCGCGCTCGTCGAGCTCACCGCCGACGGGCGCCGGACGCTGGAGTCCGACCGCCGCGACCGCGAGGGCTGGATGGCCCGCATCATCGCCGACGAGCTCGACGCCGCCGAGCAGACGACGCTGCGCGACAGCGTCGAGCTGCTGCGGCGCCTGGCTGACGGTTAGGGGCCGATCGGGCATGATCGCGGGCGCCGCCGTCTCTCGACGGGCGGCGGCGTGTTCGGGCGCGGGTGAACGGCGGCGATGAGGGAGAACGGGCGCCGGTGGCACGGGCGGTTCGCCGCGGGCGGGACGCTGTGGTCTCCGGTCTCGGGTCGCGCGGCGAGGCTCGAGGGTCGATGCTCGACGCGTAGATGTTCCAGGCGAACACCTACTCGTCGCCCTTCCGGCGCCGGCGTCCGGAGACGGCGCGACGCTCGAACCGGCTCAGTCGCCGCTGCTCGCAGCCAGAGCCTCCACCAGCGGCGCCAGCACCGCGAGCACCGCTTCCAGCGGCGTCTGGCTCAGCGTCGGCAAGGTGCCGCTCGCACGGGTGAGCGCGAGGCCGATCGCGGTCGCGACCAGGATCTCGGCGCGCAGCCGCGGATCGGGCACGCCGCGCGCAGCGAGCCCGGCGGCGACCGGCTCGACGATGCGGTCGCCCATGATCTCGCTGATCTGTGTGCGCATCGCGTCTGACAGCGTCGGGCTGACCACCGCGAGCGGGACCGGCCCGATGCCGCGCTCCTCCGAGCGGCTGAGCATGCACTCCAGCACCGCGGCCGGATCGTCCGGCATCGGCGGCCGGCCGTCCTGCTGCAGCGTCGCGAGGTACAGCCCCTCCTTGCCGCCGAAGTAGCGCGCGATCAGAGCGGGGTCCACGCCGGCGCGCTCGCCGATCTCGCGCACGGTCGCGGCGTCGTAGCCGCGCTCGTCGAACAGCGCGTCGGCGGCTGTCAGCAGCGCGTCGCGACTGGCCTTCGCGTCGTGGCGCCGGCGCGAGCGGGTGAGCGTGCTACCGTTGTCAGCGAGCGATGACATCATCTGTTGACATTAGCACGCCCCCATCTCCGCCCCGTCAGCACTACGGCCTGACGTTCGCCGCGCTGGCGCTCGCGGCGGCCACGTTCGCGGTGCTGCAGTCGCTCGTCGCCCCGGCCCTTCCCGAGATCCAGCGCGACCTGCACGCCTCCGCCACGGCGGTGACCTGGGTCCTCACCGCCTACCTGCTGAGCGCGTCGATCCTCACCCCGATCGTAGGGCGCCTCGGCGACATGTTCGGCAAGGAGCGCACCCTGATCTTCTCGCTGGCGGCACTCGGCGCCGGCACCCTGCTCGCCGCGCTGGCCACGAACATCAACGTGCTGATCGTCGCCCGCGTCATCCAGGGCGGCGGCGGTGCGATCTTCCCGCTGGCGTTCGGCATCATCCGCGACGAGTTCCCGCGCGAGCGCGTGGCGACCGGCATCGCGATGATCTCGGCGATCCTCGGCGTCGGCGCCGGGCTGGGCATCGTCCTCGCCGGGCCGATCGTCGACGCGCTGTCCTACCACTGGCTGTTCTGGATCCCCTTCGCCCTCGTGATCGTCGCGACCGTCGGGACGGTGTTCTTCGTGCCCGAGTCGCCGATCAAGTCCCCCGGCCGCGTCAACTGGGCCGGAGCCGCGCTGCTGTCGGCCTGGCTGGTCTGCCTGCTGGTCGCCATCAGCGAAGGCTCCGGGTGGGGCTGGACCGACCCCCGCATCGTGGGGCTCTTCGCCGCCGCCGCGGCGCTGCTCGTGCTCTGGATCCGCAACGAGCAGCGCGCGTCCGAGCCGCTCGTCGACATGACGATGATGCGCGTTCGCGGCGTGTGGACCGTCAACGCCGCGGCGTTCCTGGTCGGCGCCGGGATGTACAGCTCGTTCGTGCTGATCCCGCTGTTCACCGAGACGCCGCGCTCGGCCGGCTATGGCTTCCACGCATCCGTCACCCAGGCCGGCCTGTTCCTGGTGCCCTCGACGGTGATGATGCTGCTCGTCAGCCCGCTGGCGGGCCGGCTGGCCAACCGCGTCGGGTCGCGCCTGCCGCTCGTGCTCGGCTCGGCGTCGACCTGCCTGGCCTTCGCCTTCCTCGCCGCCGAGCACAGCCGGCCGTGGGACTTCTACGTCGGCTCGCTGCTGCTGGGCATCGGCATCGGCCTCGCCTTCGCGTCGCTCGCCAACCTCATCGTCGAGGCCGTGCGGCCCGACCAGACGGCCGTCGCGACGGGTATGAACACCGTCATGCGCACCCTAGGCGGATCGGTCGGCAGCCAGATCGGCGCGAGCGTCATCGCCGCGACCGTCGTCGGCAGCGCCCTGCCGACCGAGCACGGCTTCACGATCGCGTTCGTCGTGGCCGCGGCAGCGTGCGGCCTGGCAACGATCGCGAGCCTCGCCGTACCGCGTCCCGGCCCGCGGCCCGCCGCCGCCCTCGTCCCGGACACCGCATAGCGATCCCCATGGGCTGCTATCGCACCATCCTCGTCGCCGTCGACGGCTCCGCAGATGCCGCTGCCGCCCTGGCCCATGCCGCGACGCTGGCACGCGACCAGCACGCACGGCTGATCGTGCTGACCGTCGTGCCCGCGCCTCCGCCGCAGGTCGCGAGCACAGGCGCTGTCATGCCCTCCCCCGCCGAGCACGACGCCGCCTTCGAGCGCATCCAGCGCACCGCCGTCGACGTGCTGCCGACCGACGTCGGCGTCGAGACGCGGCTGGCACGCGGGCGCGCGGCGCGCCGCATCGTCGAGGTCGCGCGCGAGGTCGGCTGCGACCTGATCGTCATGGGCGCCCACGGCCACGGGCGGCTGCATCATGCCCTCATCGGCTCGACCTCCGACGCCGTCGTGCGCGTGAGCGAGGTGCCGGTGCTGCTCATGCGGGCCAGTGCGGCCGGCGCGCCGTCGCCCGATCCGGCGAGCACCGCCCCGGTCGTCGCGCCTGCGCGCTGACGGCGTGAGGGCTCAGTCGCTTGCGTAGCGCAGCGTCAGGCTCGCGCCCCTGCAGCCGTCCTGGCTGACGCCGGTGTCGCGCATCGTCAGGGTGGCGACCCGCGACACGGTGGCACCGGCCGCGAGCGACTCCTCGATGCCGACAGCGGGCATCTCGAACGCGGCGCGCGCGCCGGAGGAGCTCACGTCACAGCCGGCGTGCGCCGCATCGGCGGTGACCTCCGCGAGCTGCACAGACCTGACCGTCACACGCTCGGAGCCGTGGTTTGACACCACGAGCTCGATCGCCGAGGACGTCCCAGGCGCGAGCGCCGCGAGCGCGCCCGGCTGCGTGATCGTCACGGCCCCGGAAGTCGATCCGCGCGCGAATGGCACCCCAGGACCCGCGTAGGCCACCGCGGCGGCGCACGCGCCGATCGCAGGCCATGCGACCAGCGCCCAGGGGCGCGTGCGACTGCTCGTCATCGAGAGGTACGTCCTTTCGGCTCGCCGGCTCGACTCACGATACGGGCGGCCCCGGGCCTCGGTCCCGGTCCTTTGACCGGTTTGCCGGCGACGTGTGGATCGATGCAGGAAGCGCCCGGGCCAGGCGCGCCAGGACGTCGATGCCGGCCGCGCCGGAACAGCGGGCGGCAACCGGCTGGCTCCGCTACCGTGGTGGGCATGGACGACGACGCCATCCGTGTTCTGGTCAGGCGGCTCGCCCGGCCTCATCCCTCCGGCGGCACCGTCATCGAGCGCGCGGCGATCGTCGCCGAGGGCATCGGCTCCGACGACGTCATGACCTGGATCCTGGCCCACGGCGGAACGCCCGAGGCAGTCGTGACGAAGAGCTCGGCGCGACGCGGGCTGCACGGGCTGAACACCGACGCCGTCGGCGCGGCGGAGGCTCGCTCGCCCTCGCGCTTCGTCCTCCCGGCCGGGGCGCTTGACCAGACCTAGGGACATCGCGCACCCGGTCTCGGCGAAGGACCGCGCGCTGGTCGAATGGGTGGCCGGCGCATCCGTCGGCGACAAGATCCCACCGCCGTGGTGCTACGCGAGCAACCCGCTGGAGTCGATGGTCCGCACGCTCGCGATGATCGGCGTCCTCCCCAGGGCGCCGCAGGGGTCGGACTGGGCCTCGATCGCGCGCGGGGCCGGCCCGCATGCTCGCGCGTGGCTGGAGAGCAACCCGCCTCCCGCCCGGCCCGCCCCGGCCGCTTAACAGCCCCCGCCGGGCTCCGTTCTCGGCGCAGGAGGGCCCCGGCGCCTACGGCATCAGTGAGGGACCTGGGTCCCGGACGTCAGATCGCCGCGCACAGTCCTGGATCGTGGTCACAGGACGACCAATAGGCAGGACGGTGCCAGAGACGCCACCCCAAGAGGAGCGCCCGCTAGGCCCGCGCGAAGCGCCCGAGCGTGGCCTCGGGCCGGACGCCCGGCAGGTGCTCGGCGAAGATCCGGTGGTAGGCGAGCTCCTCGCGCGTGCGCAGCGGCGGGTCGACGACATGGCGCTCGCGCTCGAACTCCTCGGCGCCGATGCCCTCCTCGACCACGCGCGTGAGCACGTCCTTGGCCCCGCTGCCGTCGCCGAACTCGGCCTTCACGCGCCACAGGATCTCGTCGGGGATCCAGCCGGTGAAGGCGCGGCGCAGCAGGCGCTTCTCGGCCACCCCCGGCGCCGGCAGCTTCCAGGCCATCGGCAGGCCGAACGCGAACGCGATGACCTGGCGGTCGAGGAACGGAACCCGCGCCTCGAGGCCGTGGGCCATCGTCACGCGATCGCAGCGCTGCAGGTTGAGGTTGTGCAGCCCGTGGACCGTGCGCATGAGCTCGCTCTGCAGCGACATCGGATCGTCGAACTCGCGCAGGTACTCGTAGCCGGCGAACAGCTCGTCGGCCCCCTCCCCCGTCAGCACGACCTTGACGTGCTCGGCCGTCATCTCGGCGAGCAGGAAGTTCGGGACGGCGCTGCGCACGAGCGAGGGGTCGAAGTGCTCGATCGCGCGTACGACCCCGGGCAGTGCGCGCACCGCCTCGGCGGCGTCGTACACGCGCTCGCGATGCTCGCAGCCGAGATGGCGCGCGACGACCCGCGCCGCCAGCAGGTCGGCGCTGCCCTGCGTCCCGACGGCGAACGTCTGCAGGCGCTCCCCGCGCTCTGCGAGATGGCGGGCGGCGATCGCGGCGACGATCGCCGAGTCCAGGCCGCCCGACAGGAACACCCCGACGGGGACGTCGCCCATCATCTGGCGCCGCACCGACGCGACCAGGGCGTCGCGGGTCGCGGCGAGCGCTGCGTCGGGCGGCTCGTCGTCGTCGCTCCAGACCGCGCGGGCCGCGGGCGCGCCCTCGCCGCTGGTCGGCACGGCGCTCGCGTAGCGCTCCAGGCCGCCGTCCGGGGTCCAGTGACAGCCGGGCGGGAAGGCCTCGACCTGCGGCATCCAGTCCGGGGCGAACGCCGCGATCTCCGATGCGAAGCGCACGCGCCCGTCGCGGCGCGCCCAGTACAGCGGCTTGATCCCGACCGGGTCGCGGGCGGCGATGAAGCTCCCGTCGTCGCCGGCGACGAGAAACGCGAACATGCCCTCGAGCTCGTTCAGCGCGGCCGGCCCGCGCTCGTCGAGCAGGTGCAGGGCGACCTCGTTGTCCGACCGCGTCGCGAAGCGCCCGGGGGCGAGCGTCGCGCGGACCTGCTCGTGGTTGTAGACCTCGCCGTTGCCGACGAGCCAGACGTCGCCGGCGGCGTTGGCGAACGGCTGGCGCCCGCCCTCGACGTCGACGATCGACAGGCGGCGGTGGCCGAGCCAGGCGTCGCCGACGCAGACCTCGCCCTCGTCATCGGGCCCGCGGTGCGTGAGCCGGTCGAGCATCCGCTCGACCTCGCCCGGCGGGTGCGGGCCGTATGCGGCGGCGATCCCGCACATCAGGCGCTCATCGCGGGCGGGTCGAGGTACGTCAGCGGGCGGCGGTCGTCGAGATAGGAGAGGCGGTCGCGCGCCGCGGCCACGACGCCGGGGGCGTCGACGCGGGCCAGCGCAACGCCCGCGCGCGAGCCGGTCTTCGCGAGCACTCGCCCGCGCGGGTCGACGACCTTGGCCTGCCCCGGGAAGCGCAGCCGCCCGAAGCGGCCGACCTGGTTGGAGGAGACCCAGACGACCTGGTTCTCGAGCGCGCGCGTCTGGTCGAGCAGGTTGAAGTGGCGCACCTGCAGGTCGCGGCGCATCCAGGTGGCCGGGTCGACGCGGCAGACCGGCCAGGCCGACAGCGAGGCGATCAGGCCGGCCCCGCCGAGCGCGAGCTGGCGCGCGGCCTCGGGGAACGTCTTGTCGTAGCAGACGAGCATGCCGATGCGGCCGATCGGGGTGTCGAACGCGGCGAAGCCGTCGCCGGCGCTGAAGACGGCGCGCTCGCCGGCCGGCAGGTGGACCTTGCGGTGGTGACCGAGGATGCCGTCCCCGTTGACGCAGACCGCGCTGGAATACGGGCCGCCGGCAGCATCCTCCGTGTAGCCGACGCACACGACGATCTCCGCGGCCGCCTTTGCGATCCGCGCGATGTGCTCGCCGTCGCGGCGCAATGCCGGCGGCGACGAGCAGGGAGCCGGGGCGCCATGCACGTGGGGCTCGTAGAGATAGCCCCCGAGCGCCGACTCCGGTAGCACGACGAGGGCTGCGCCGCGCACCCGCGCCTGGGCGATGATCCGCTCGATCTCTCGCATGCAGAGCCCGAGGTCGCGCCCGAAGCGGGCGCTGACGGCCATCACGGCAGGGGCCCGGGGGCTGCGTCGCGCGATCACCTCTCCCAGGGTGAAACCGCCGCTATCGCGGCCATATGGCCGCGGGTCCAGAGATCCGCTGCTGATGCTCGACACCCCACCCGGCTACCCGTCGCCGCGAGCGGGCAAGCCGGGATGGCCGGGCCGAGCTCGAGCAGCGCGCGGCGCAGCGCTCAGCCGGCGGCCGAGCCGGGCGCCGGGCCGACGTCCAGCGGCCCGCCCAGGAACGCCTCCAGTGCCAGCCAGGCGGCCTGGTGCGCCAGCGGGCCGAGGCGCAGCGTCGCCCCGCTCTCGGGGCCCTCGCGCAGGGTGGCGTGCAGCCCGGCCGTCGCCAGCCGCGTGATCTGGTGCTCGGCGCGCTGCGCCCCGGTCGCGCCGTGGTAGTGCGCGTCGATCCCGAAGCGCCCGCCCTCGACCGGCCAGATCGAGAGCCGGTCGGGCGCCCAGGTCGGCCCGGTCTCGGCGGGCAGCGGCGTGAAGCGGACGAGGTCCTTGCCGCCGGCGGCGTCGCGCTCGTGCATGTTCGAGCGCGACGACCAGGCCCGGTCGTCGACCCGGCGCTCGCCCGCGGGCTCCTGCTTGCGCCTGCGCATGTCAGCCAGTCTGACCCATCGGCGGGCCGCCGGCGGACGATCAGCTCAGGTCGAGCACCGTCGTCGGCGCGGTGATCTGGTGGTCCTCGCCGTAGGGCACGATCGCGGTGCCGATCGCGAAGAACTCGATCACGTGGCTGCCCCAGCCGTGGCTGCCCTCGGTGAGCTGGACGCCGACGATGCCCTCTGCCTGCAGCGCCTCGGCCGCGGCCTGCATGCGCTCCATCGCAAGCTCGCGGGCGTCGTAGAGCGCCTGCGTGAAGTTCGGCAGCTCGATGTTCTGGCCGGCCTGCTTGAGCGACTGGAACATCCCGCGATGGGCGACGTGGTAGACGCAGGAGCCCATCACCATCCCGACCGGGCGATGGCCGCTGCGCAACAGCGTCCAGAAGTCCTGGCCCGAGAGGTCGCTCGTGAACGGGCGCCCGTTGGGCGCGCGGTGCAGCTCGCCCTCGCGGTGGCGGATGGCGGTGCCGATCGCGATGAACTCGGCCATGTGCTCGCCCCAGTCGTAGCGGCTGACCTCCAGGCGCACGGCGACGATGCCGTCGGCGCCGAGCTGCTCGGCCTCCTCCTCCATGCGCGTCATCGCCAGCTCGCGCGCGGAGTACATCGCCTCCGACAGGACCTGCATCTCCTCGCTCACCTTCCAGCTGGACTGCTGGAAGCCGATGTGGAAGATCGACGACCCGACGACGAGCCCGAGCGGGTCGAAGCCCGCTTCCCTGACGAGCAGGAACTCGGCGACCGACAGGTCCGACGTGAACAGGCCGCGCTTGTTCTGCTCGAGGCGGGCGATGCCGGCCTCGGGCACGCCCTCCGTCGACGTGGGGTTGTACTCGGTCATCGGATCTTGGCTCCTAGTCGGACGATGTTCTGCGGTTCGAGGTCCTGATGCTCGCCGTGCGGCGCGATCGCGGTGCCGAGGACGTGGAAGGTGACGATGAGGTCCTCGCGCGTGACGTCGTTGCGCTCGACCTCGCGGATCTCGATGTGGTGGTCGATCGCCATGCCGATCAGCCCGCCCGCTCCGAGGCGCGTGGCCTGGGCGCTCGCCCGCGCGAGGGCGTTCTCGCGCGCCTCGTAGACGCCCTGGGTGAAGTCGGTCAGCTCCTGGTTGGGCTGCAGGCGCTGCCAGCCGGTCGTCAGCCGGCGCGTCTGGCGGCTCGGGACGATGTAGAAGACCGACGTGCTCGCCACGACGCCGGCCGGCTCGTAACCGGCGTTGCGCAGCAGGACGTAGTCGGGCATCGAGAGGTCGGTGAGGATCGGCCGCTCGGCGGTGCCGCCCTCGGGCAGGTGGACCGCCGTGCCGTTGACGACGATCTCGATCTCGTCGCTGAGGAAGGCGTGCCGGCGGTTCTCGAACGTCACGTCGACGACCGCGTGGCAGCCGGCGACGCGCGCCTCCTCGCCGAGGCGCCACAACGCTCGCGCGCGGGCGTCGTTCCACGCGCGCGTCAGCTGGTCGAGCTCGACCAG
>JAXDFS010000187.1:0-7347 GCA_034665465.1 Solirubrobacteraceae bacterium | reverse complement strand
AGGTTCGCCGGCCAGGTGGGCAGGTTTCGGGATGCTCGCGCCGGGTCGTTCGTCCAGCCGCCGGCCGGTCAGGCGCCCGGATCCAGCGTGACCTTGCCGGTCGTGCGGCGCGCGGCGAGGTCGGTCTGCGCCTGGGCGGCCTGCTCCAGCGGGTAGGCGGGCCCGGTCACGACCCGCAGCTCCCCGCGCTCGACGCGGGCGAAGAGGTCCGCCAGCGCCTCGTCGATCATCGTCGGGCGTCCGATGCAGTGCATGAGCCAGAACCCGACGACGGCGCGCGAGCGGCGCATGAGGTCGCCGCTGCGCACGGTGTTGTTCTCGCCCGAGGCGATCCCGTACGTGACCAGGCGCCCGAACGGCGCGAGCGCCTGCAGCGAGGCGTCGAAGACCGGGCCGCCCGCCATCTCGAACACGACGTCGACGGGCGCGCCGAGGTTGGCCTCGACGAGGCGCTCGGCAAGGCCCTCGGCGCCGCCGTCGATCGCGACGTCCGCGCCCAGCTCGAGCGCGAGCGCGCGCTTGTCCGCGGTCGAGGCCGTCGCGATGACGCGCCCGGCGCCCATCGGGCGCCCAAGCTGGACGGCGAGCGAGCCGACGCCGCCGGCAGCGGAATGCACGACGACGCTCTCGCCGGGCGCCACCCGGCCGCACGTGCGGTACAGATGCCAGGCGGTCAGGCCCTGCAGCACCAGCGCGACGGCCGTCGCGTCGTCGATGCCGTCGGGGATCGGGAACGTCAGCGCGGCAGGCGCGGTCGCGTACTCGGCGTAGCCGCCGGCGCCGCAGAGCGCGACCACGCGCTCGCCGCTGTCCTCGCGCACGCCCGCGACCTCCGAGCCGGGCACGAGCGGCAGCTGGTCCTTGGCGATGTAGGAGTTCGTGCGGCGGTGCGTGTCGGAGAAGTTCAGGCCGGCGCGCCCGACGCGGATGAGCACCTCGCCGTCGGCCGGCTCGGGGACCGGCAGCTCGACGAGCTGGAGCACCTCGGGGCCGCCGTACTCGGACATCTGGATGGCGCGCATCGAGGGCCGAGAATAGGCCACGCGAACGGCTCCGATCGCCATCAACCATCTAGGGTCAGGCCGATATGAGCCTCACTGTGGTCGGATCCATCGCCTTTGACGCCGTGCAGACACCCCACGGCGGCCGCGAGCGCATGCTCGGCGGCGCCGCCACCCATTTCGCCCTGGCAGCGTCGTTCTTCGACGAGGTCCGCGTCGTCGGCCCCGTCGGCGACGACTTCGGCGAGGAGGAGTACGAGGTCCTGCACGGCCGCGGCGTCAACACCGACGACATCGAGCACGTGGAGGGCGGCAAGACGTTCTTCTGGAAGGGCGTCTACGGCGAGAACATGAACTCGCGCGAGACGCTGGAGACCGACCTCAACGTCTTCGAGACCTTCGATCCGAAGCTCTCGCAGCAGTCGCGCGACGCCGACGTCCTGTTCCTGGCCAACATCCTGCCCGAGCTGCAGCTCAACGTCCGCCGCCAGTGCGAGCGGGCGCGCTTCGTCGCGCTGGACTCGATGGACCTCTGGATCAACATCGCCCGCGACGCACTCGTCGCCGCGATCTCCGAGGTCGACTGCGTGATCCTCAACGACTCCGAGGTCGAGCTGTTCACCGGCGAGCGCGAGGTCGTCGCCGGCGCGCGCACGATCATGGAGCACGGGCCGTCGGCGATGGTCGTCAAGCTCGGCAAGTACGGCGCTGCGCTCGTGACGCCCGACGATTCCTTCTGGGTGCCGGCCTTCCCGGTCGGCTTCGTCGCCGACCCGACCGGCGCCGGGGACACGTTCGCCGGCGGCTTCGTCGGCTGCATCGCCGCGCACGACGGCGAGCTCACGCCCGACGTGCTCAGGCTCGCGATGGCCTATGGCACGGCGCTGGCGTCCTTCAACGTCGAGGAGTTCGGCACCGAGCGCGTGGCGCGCCTGACGGCCGAGGAGATCGTCGCGCGCGTCGACGAGCTGCAGCGGATCACGTCCTTCCAGACGCCCGCCGTCGCCCTGCGCGGCTGAAGCACGCCAGACGAAAGCGGGGCCCTCCGCTGAGAGCCCCGCTTTCGCCCTGCGACAGCCCATGCTTCGGGCTGCCCTCCTGAGACGTGTCCCGACCCGGGACCGCCCGAGGAATCTCGGCTACTTGATGAAGTGCGTCCCCGTGACGGCGGCGAGGATGGCCTTCTCGGACTTGCGCGTGTCGAAGCTCGCGGGAGCCGGCAGGTCGCCGTTGATGAAGCGGATCCAGGCGGCGTGGCGCGCCTCGACCGTGGCGATCGTGCCCGCGGCCTTCAGCACGGGGATCTGCAGGATGTTGCCGACCTGGCCGAGGTAGGCGCTGACGCCGGTGTCCTCGAGGACCTCCGCGGTCGCGGCGAACGTCGCCTTGTCGGTGACGGCCTTGCCGAAGTCGAACGTCGGCGACTTGACCGCCGACGATCCGAGCGCGCCCTTGAGGAACTGGACGTGCGCGGCCTCGTGCTTGGCGACCGTCTCGGCGAACCTCTGCAGGTCGGCGCTGTCGCCGTAGGCCTTGTTGTCGACGGCCTGCTTGTAGAACGCGGCCTCGAGGAACTCGAGCGTCAGCGCGAAGTTCAGGATCCGGCCGTCGTTCTTCTTGGAGCGATGGGTCGAGATCGCGGCCTCGGCGCTCGACAGGAAGGTGCCGAACATCGCGCTGCCGGCGATCAGGCCGCCGCCCGCGATGGCGCCGCGCTTGAGGAAGGCGCTGCGGTCGAAGCCGGCGGCCTCGGCTGCGTCGCGGATCGCGCCGTCGGTGTCGAGGGCGCTGAGATTCAGTGGATCGGACAAGGGAATGGCTCCTGAGGGATGGTTGGCGGGGGTCAGCGAACGACGATCCGCCCGGTCATTCCCGGGTGGAGCGTGCACTGGTAGCGGTAGGTGCCGGCGCTGGCGAACGTCCTGGACTTCGATCCCGAGGACCGGTTGCCGATGGACTTGAAGTGCTTCGCGCCGGTGCTCGTGACGTTGTGGACGGTGGTGCCGTCGCGGAAGGCGAAGGTGACCGTCGCGCCCTTGGAGACCTTGAGGGTCTTCGGGGAGAAGGCGATGTTCTTCAGCGTGACCGTCTTGGTGGCCGCGCCGGCGATGCCCGCGCTGAACAGGGCGGTCGCAAGCGCGAGCCCCAACAGCGGCAGCAGAATGCGCTTGCTCATGTCGCTCCTTGGTTGGTCATCGCCGGTCAGTGCGGCCGAGACCTGCCGGCGGATCACCGGGGCTGCGCGCCGAGTGGCCTTCCCTGGCGCGTTCGCAGCCGATCGCGCGTGTGTCCGCGCCAATTGAGCGGTATGTTGCGAGCAGTGACGCCGACCTTCATCTTCCTGATGTTCGCCCTGAAGATCCCGATCTGCGGCCTGCTGTACATCGTGTGGTGGGCGATCCACGCCGAGCCCGAGCCCGAGCCCGTGACCGACGAGGGCGGGGGAACGAAGAAGCCGCGCGACCCGCGCCCGCGTCATCCGCATCCGCGCCCGGGGCTCCCGCGCCCCACGCGACGCGACCCGCACGGGGCGCCGGCGCTGCCCGCGCCAGCCCGCATGCGCACCACCGTCGCACGCGCACGCCGCGTCGAGTCCTAGACTCCGGGGCGCATGAGCGCGCCGAGCTCCGTCCTCTCCGACGGCACGATCCTGCGCCTCGTCGAGGAGGGCCGCATCCGGATCGATCCGTGGGACGCGGGGATGGTCCAGCCGGCGAGCGTCGACCTGCGCCTGGGCAACACGTTTCGCGTCTTTCACAATCACCGTGCCGCCGCGATCGACCTCGCCCAGCCGCCGACCGACCTCACCGAGCAGATCGCGATCGGCGACGACGAGCCGTTCGTCGTGCACCCGGGCGAGTTCTGCCTCGGGCGCACGCTGGAGTGGGTCGAGCTGCCCGACGACGTCGTCGCGCGCATCGAGGGCAAGTCGAGCCTCGGGCGCCTGGGGCTGATCGTCCACGCCACCGCGGGCTTCGTCGATCCGGGCTGGAAGGGCACGCTGACGCTCGAGATCACGAACCTCACGCGCGTGCCGATCAAGCTCTGGGCCGCCAAGCCGATCGCGCAGCTGTCGTTCATGACGCTCGACGCCCCCGCGCTGCGGCCCTACGGCCACCCCGATCTCGGCAGCCACTATCACGGCCAGGTCGAGGCGACCGAGAGCCGCTACGAGGGCGGGCCCGCGCCGCGCCCCGTGCGATAAGGTCGCGCCGCCATGATCCTGAGCACGATCCTCCTCGCCGCCGCAGAGGCCGAGAAGTCCAAGCTGCCGTTCTTCGTCGCCGGTGCCCTGCTGGCGTCCTACGCCATCGTCGTCAGCGTCATCGGGTTCAAGAAGCCCGACTTTCCCGCCGACCAGGCGACGGCGCGCGGGGTGATGGGAATCGGCATCACGCTCGTGGCGATGACGATGATCTCCATCGTCTATGTCTCCAACTGACCAGGACGACGGCTACGCCATCAGCTACAAGGTGCTCGAGCCGGGCACCCCGGTCAGCGATCGCGAGGGCGTCGCGGTGGGCACCGTCCGCCAGGTTCTCGAGAACGAGGCCGAGCACATCTTCGACGGGCTGGTCATCCGGACGCCGGCCGGCGAGCGCTTCGTGGACGCGCCCGAGGTGGCGCGCATAGCCGAGCGCAGGGTGACGCTGACGCTCGGCGCCGAGGAGGTCGCGGCCCTGCCTGAGCGCGACCCGGCAGGCGGCCCGACGTTCCACGCGAACACCCGCGGCGGGCGCCTGAGCCGCTGGTTCGGCGGGGGCTGGAAGCGCGACTGACGCCTCTTCGCAAGATCTTCACGAGCCGAGGAGGCATGAATCGGGGCGCTGGGGTGCATAATCGGTGGACGTGAGTACCTCCAAGGACACACAGGACGCCACCTCTGCCGCCGAGAGCAACGGGGCTGAGGGCCACGCCGGCGAGGAGACGCTCAGCGTCACCGACAACCGCACCGGCCGCACCTACGAGATCCCGATCACCGACGGCACCGTGAGAGCGCTGGACTTCCGCGCCATCCGCGTGGCCGAGGACGACTTCGGCCTGATGACCTACGACCCGGCCTTCATGAACACGGCCGCCTGCCGATCGTCGATCACCTATCTCGACGGGACCAACGGCATCCTGGAGTACCGCGGGTATCCGATCGAGCAGCTCGCGGCCGAGTCGAGCTATCTCGAGGTCGCCTACCTGCTCGTCTACGGCGAGCTGCCCACGGCGGCCGAGCTGGAGAAGTGGCAGCACGACATCACGATCCACACCTTCGTCCACGAGAACATCAAGGACTTCCTCGGGGGCTTCCGCCACGATGCGCACCCCATGGGGATGCTGCTGGGCGCCACCGGCGCGCTGTCGACGTTCTACCCGGACGCGATCGACATCGACGACGCCTCCAACCGCGACATCCAGACGATCCGGATGATCTCCAAGATGCCGACGCTCGCGGCGTTCGCCTACCGCCACGCCCAGGGCCAGCCGTACGTCTATCCCGACAACGACCTCGCGTACTCGGGCAACTTCCTGAACATGATGTACAAGATGACCGAGCTGAAGTACGAGCCCGATCCGCGCCTGGCGCGCGCGCTCGACGTCCTCTTCATCCTGCACGCCGACCACGAGCAGAACTGCTCGACGAGCGCGGTGCGCTCGATCGGGTCGGCCAAGCCCGACCCCTACTCGGCGGTGGCCGGCGGCATCGCGGCGCTCTACGGCCCGCTGCACGGCGGCGCCAACGAGTCCGTCCTGCGGATGCTGCACCGGATCGATAAGCGCGAGAACATCCCGGAGTTCGTGAAGGGCGTCAAGGAGGGCAAGGAGCGCCTGATGGGCTTCGGCCACCGCGTCTACAAGAACTACGACCCGCGGGCGCGGATCATCAAGAAAGCCGCCGAGGACGTCTTCGAGGTCGTCGGGCGCAACCCGCTGCTCGACATCGCGCTCGAGCTCGAGTCGATCGCGCTCGAGGACGACTACTTCATCGAGCGCAAGCTGTACCCCAACGTCGACTTCTACTCGGGCCTGATCTACCAGGCGATGGGCCTGCCGGTCGCGATGTTCCCGGTCATGTTCGCGATCGGGCGCACGAGCGGCTGGATCGCCCAGTGGCGCGAGATGGTCGAGGACGCCGAGCAGAAGATCTCGCGCCCGCGCCAGATCTACACCGGCGAGCGCGAGCGGGACTACGTCCCGATCGACGAGCGCTGACGTACACCGTCACCATCCGCGTCGGTCCCAGGATCACGCGGTCACGCCATGGCGCCATCGCCGCCGCGATCGACGAGCTCGAGCGCGAGCTGACGACCCTGGGCCCGGCCGGCCGGCGCGAGACGGCGCGCGCGCTCGCGCGCGAGGTGCTGCCTGAGGGCCAGGTCTCCGCGCGCGGCGAGCTCTCGGGCCCGAACCGCCTCGCCCCGCGGATCCAGGCCGGCGCCGACGTCCGCGGCGACGGGTCGATCCAGGCCTACCGGGGAAAGGTCAACCGGGAGCTCATCGAGCGTCGCGGGGGCGAGACGGCGTTCGACGCGCTGCGGCGCGTCCTGGAATCCGAGGGGTAGCGGGTCTGGTTGCGGCTTTTACGGTAAGCCGCGGCGGGGTACGCTGCGCGCGTGGGGCAGTTTCGGAGAACGCTTCGTGCTGGGGGAGCTGGGGGTCGGTCCCTGGTGCTCGCCCTGGCCGCCGTGGCGACGTTCGGCTGTCCGGGCCTCGCGCAGGCCGCGGCCGTGACCTCGGCCACGTTGTTCAGCGACTCCGCCGACTTCGTCGGCAAGGGCACGACCCTGACCTTCGACGCGGCGAACGGCGACCGGATCGCCGCGAGCGGAACGCCGGGCGATCTGCAGGTCTCCGTCAGCGGCGGCCTCGGCGCGTATCAGATGCAGTTCGCCGCACCGCCCGGCCAGGCGCTCTCGATCGGCGTCTACGACAACGCCCAGCGGGCGCCCTTCCGGCAGGCGGGTCACCCCGGGATCGACATCGACGGCAACGGCGCCGGCTGCAACACGGTCGCCGGTCGCTTCGAGGTCAAGGACGTCGCCTTCGACGCGAGCGGCGCCGTCCAGCGCCTGTGGATCGTGTTCGAGCAGCATTGCGAAGGCGTCACCGCCGCCCTGTTCGGCGAGCTGCGCATCGGCATCGCCGCGCCGGATGGCGCAGGGGTGTCGGAGTCTTCGATCGTCCGCTGGCCGGCCGACACCCTCGGGCGTCCGCGGACCGTCGTCCCGGTGGTCCTGCGCGCGGTCGCGCCGCTCGGCGTCGCCGGCGTCTCCGTGGCCGGCCCCGACGCCACTGATTTCGGTGTCCGCCTGGACGAGTGCAGCGGGCTGGCGCTCGCGGCGGGAACGAGCTGCCG
>JAXDFS010000186.1:0-9187 GCA_034665465.1 Solirubrobacteraceae bacterium | reverse complement strand
GCCGATGATGCCGGTGTGATGGACGAAGAGGTCCTTCTGTCCGTCGTCGGGGCTGATGAAGCCGAACCCCTTGTCGTCGCTGAACCACTTCACGGTGCCGGTAGGCATACCGATTCTCCTCGGATGTTGTGCTGCATACCCCGAGGATGCTGTTCAGGCAACGACACCGGGCGCTGGCACTTCTTCGCCGAGCCTGGGTGGCCCGGCCTTTCGCCGCAGAATGTAGCCCATCCCGGCGCTTGTCGGGTACGAGCCGCGCGGCGGCGTTTGCGAAGCTAGGGGAAATGCTCACCCGCTCAGACATCCGCAACGTCGCCATCATCGCCCACGTCGACCATGGCAAGACGACGCTCGTGGATGCGATGCTCCGCCAGTCGGGCGTCTTCTCGGCCCACGAGGAGGTGACCGATCGCGTCATGGACTCGATGGACCAGGAGCGCGAGCGCGGCATCACGATCCTCGCCAAGAACGCTGCGGTCCGCTACACGCCCGCGGGCGCAGGCGAGGTCAAGATCAACCTCGTCGACACGCCCGGCCACGCCGACTTCGGCGGCGAGGTCGAGCGCGGGCTGAAGATGGTCGACGGCGTCGTGCTGCTCGTCGACGCCTCCGAGGGGCCGCTGCCCCAGACGCGCTTCGTGCTGCGCAAGGCGCTGGGCGCGAGCCTGCCGGTCATCCTCGTCATCAACAAGGTCGACCGCCCCGACGCCCGCATCGACGAGGTCATCGACGAGGTCTACCAGCTGTTCATCGACCTCGACGCGACCGAGGAGCAGATCGAGTTCCCGATCGTCTTCACGAACGCGCGCGCCGGCCAGGCCTCGCTGGAGCAGGGCGTCGACGGCGCCGACCTGCGGCCCCTGATGGACCTGCTCGTCTCGGCGGTGCCGGCCCCGGCCTACGAGGAGGGCCACGGCCTGCAGGCGCTCGTCAACAACCTCGACGCGTCGCCCTACGTCGGGCGCCTCGCGCTGTGCCGGATCGTCAACGGGACGATCGGCAAGGGCCAGACGGTCGCGTGGTGTCGCCACGACGGCGAGATCGCGAACGTGAAGATCAGCGAGCTCTACGTCACCGAGGGCATGCAGCGCATCAACGCCGAGGACGCCGGGCCGGGCGAGATCATCGCCATCGCCGGCATCCCCGAGATCACGATCGGCGACACGATCGCCGACCCCGAGGACCCGCGCCCGCTGCCGCCGATCGCCGTCGACGACCCCGCGCTGGGCATGACGATCGGCATCAACACGAGCCCGCTGGCGGGCAAGGCCGGAAAGAAGCTGACCGCCCGCCAGGTCTCCGACCGCCTGCAGGCCGAGCTCGTCGGCAACGTCTCGATCCGCGTGCTGGAGACCGAGCGCCCGGACACCTGGGAGGTCCAGGGCCGCGGCGAGCTGCAGCTCGGCGTGCTCGTCGAGGCGATGCGCCGCGAGGGCTTCGAGCTGACCGTCGGCAAGCCGAAGGTCGTCACGCGCGAGGTCAAGGGCAAGCTGCACGAGCCGATCGAGCGACTCGCCATCGATGTGCCCGACGACTACCTGGGCACCGTCACGCAGCTCATGGCCCTGCGCAAGGGGCGCATGGAGCAGATGGTCAACCACGGGACGGGCTGGGTGCGCCTGGAGTACCTCGTGCCGGCTCGCGGCCTGATCGGCTTTCGCACGGAGTTCATGACCGAGACGCGCGGCTCGGGGATCATGCACTCGGTCTTCGAGCGCTACGAGCCCTGGCAGGGCGACATCAAGACGCGCGCCTCGGGCTCGCTCGTCGCCGACCGCGCGGGCAAGACCGCGTCGTTCGCGATCATGCGCATGCAGGAGCGCGGCGGCCTGTTCGTCGGCCCCGGCGAGGACGTTTACGAGGGCATGATCGTGGGCGCCAACGCCCGCGCCGACGACCTCGACGTCAACGCCGTGCGCGAGAAGAAGCAGACGAACATCCGCTCGGCCAACGCCGACGACATGGTCAACCTCATCCCCCACACGCGGATGAGCCTCGACCAGGCGCTGGAGTTCATCCGCACCGACGAGTGCGTCGAGGTCACACCCGACGCGGTGCGCCTGCGCAAGGTCGCGCTGACGGCCAACGACCGCGTGAAGCTGTCGCGCACGGCCAAGAAGGCCTAGCCGGTGGCCCTGGCCGCCCGAGAGGACCTGCGCAACGTCGCGATCGTCGCGCACGTCGACCACGGCAAGACGACGCTGGTCGACGCGATGCTCTGGCAGTCGGGCGCGTTTCGCGCCGGCCAGGACGTCAAGGACCGCGTCATGGACTCGATGGACCTCGAGCGCGAGAAGGGCATCACGATCCTCGCCAAGAACACGTCGGTCGTCCACGGCGGCGTCAAGCTCAACATCGTCGACACCCCCGGCCACGCCGACTTCGGCGGCGAGGTCGAGCGAGGGCTGTTCATGGTCGACGGCATCCTGCTGCTCGTCGACGCCAGCGAGGGGCCGCTGCCCCAGACGCGCTTCGTGCTGCGCAAGGCGCTGGAGGCGCGGCTGCCGGTGATCGTCGTCGTCAACAAGGTCGATCGGTCGGACGCCCGCATCGCCGAGGTCCTCGACGAGGTCTACGAGCTGTTTCTCGACCTCGACGCTGACGAGACGCAGATCGACTTCCCGATCGTCTACTGCAACGCGCGCGCCGGCCATGCGGGCATGGCGCCCGACGCGCTCGCCGACAACCTCAAGCCGCTGCTGGACCTGCTCGTGGCGCACATCCCGCCGCCCTCCTACGAGCCCGGCCATCCGCTGCAGGCGCAGGTCACGAACCTCGACGCGTCTGCGTACGTCGGGCGCCTGGCGCTCTGCCGCGTGCGCCACGGCACGATCCGCAAGGGCCAGCAGGTCGCCTGGTGTCGCGCGGACGGCACGATCGAGCAGGCGAAGATCTCCGAGCTCTACGTCACCGTGGCGCTGGACCGCGTCGACGCCGCCGAGGCCGGGCCAGGCGAGATCATCGCGGTGGCCGGCATGGCCGACATCACGATCGGCGAGACGCTTGCCGATCCCGCCGACCCGCGCCCGCTGCCGGTCATCAGCGTCGACGAGCCGTCGCTGTCGGTGACGATCGGGATCAACACCTCGCCGCTCAGCGGCCAGGACGGCGACAAGCTCACCGCGCGCCAGGTGCGCGCGCGGCTGGATGCCGAGCTCGTCGGCAACGTCTCGCTGCGCGTGCTCGACACCGAGCGCGGGCGGGCGGGGACGAACTGGGAGGTCCAGGGCCGCGGCGAGCTGCAGCTCGCGGTGCTCGTGGAGATCATGCGCCGCGAGGGCTACGAGCTGACGGTCGGCAAGCCGCAGGTGCTCACGCGCGAGATCGACGGCAGGGTCCACGAGCCGGTCGAGCGCGTCGCGATCGACGTGCCCGAGGAGTACGTCGGCGTCGTGACGCAGCTGCTGGCGCTGCGCAAGGGGCGCATGGAGGCGCTCGTCAACCACGGCACCGGCTGGGTGCGCATGGAGTGGCTCGTCCCCGCCCGCGCGCTGATCGGATTTCGGACCGAGTTTCTCACCGAGACCCGTGGCACCGGGCTGCTGCACCACGTCTTCGAGGGCTGGGAGCCGTGGTTCGGCGACCTGCGCACGCGGCCGACCGGCGTGCTCGTCGCCGACCGCCGCGGCCGCGTCGCGTCGTTCTCGCTGTTCAACCTGCAGGAGCGCGGCACGCTCTTCGTCGGGCCCGGCGAGGAGGTCTACGAGGGCATGATCGTCGGCGAGAACGGCCGCTCGGAGGACCTCGACGTCAACGCCGTCAAGGAGAAGCACCTCACCAACCACCGCTCCTCGACCGCCGACGAGCTCGTGCGCCTCGTGCCACCGCGCCGGCTGTCGCTCGACCAGGCGCTGGAGTTCCTGCGCGAGGACGAGTGCATCGAGGTCACGCCGGCGGTCGTGCGACTGCGCAAGGTCGCGCTGGATCAGACAAGCCGCGTGCGGCTCGCACGCGCCGCCAAGCGCGGGTAGCGGGCGGGTCCCCCGCGCTGCGCCGCCGGCCGCGCCGGCATGGCGCATCCGGTTTGTACCTACGGCCGATGACGGGGCGGCGGGCGCGACCTACCGTCATCGCATGATCACCGCTGCGCCGCGAGCGCGGATCGCGCTGGAGTGCACCCTGCGCCGCCGGATCGGCTCGCCGATCATGACCGAGACGCTCGACCTCGGGCCGAGCGGGATGCGCGTGACCAGCAGGCGACCGCTCGCCGACGACGAGACGGTCGACTTCGACCTCCCCAACCTGCAGATGCGCATCGCCGGACACGCCCGGGTGCTCGGCCAGCAGGGTCCGCACGTGTACGTGCTGCGCTTCGAGCACCTTCCCGAGCCGATGTCGCGCTGCCTGCACGCCCTCGCCGTCAACGGAGCCTGATCTCGACAACAACATTTTGCTTGACAATTTTTATGGTCGGTGACAGGGTGCAGCCATGCACGACGTCACCGTCATCGACGACCCCGCCGCGGCCGAGGCCTCGCTGGACCCGATCCGGGCCCGCCTGCTGTCGGCGCTTGCCGAGCCCGGCTCGGCGACGACCCTCGCGACGCAGACCGGGCTGACGCGCCAGAAGGTCAACTACCACCTGCGCGCGCTCGAGCACCACGGCCTGATCGAGCTGATCGAGGAGCGCCGCAAGGGCAACTGCACCGAGCGCGTGATGCAGGCCACCGCCGCGTCCTACGTCATCTCGCCGACCGCGCTGTCGGCGGTGGCGCCTGACCCCGCCCGGGCGCCGGATCAGCGCTCGGCGCGCTGGCTGCTCGGCGTCGCGGGACGCCTGGTGTCCGAGGTCGGCGCCCTGATCGCCGCGTCGGGCGCGGCGGGCAGGCCGGTGGCGACGCTCGGCATCGACAGCGAGGTGCGCTTCGCGTCCGCCGGCGACCGCGCCGCGTTCGCCGCCGAGCTCGCGGACGCCGTCAACGGCCTCGTCGCCAAGTACCACGACGAGCACGCGACCCGCGGACGCGACCACCGCTTCGTCGTCGCCCTGCATCCGAAGATCACCAGACCGACCACCGAGGAGCCCACGCCATGAGCCGCGAATTCGAAGTCACCCGTGAGATCGACCTGCCCGCCGGGCCGGACGACGTCTGGACTGCGATCACCGCTGATCCCGCCGCCTGGATGTTCCCGACGGGCATGGAGATCCCCGCCCGCGCCGCTCCTCCCGAAGGGGCACCGGTGACGACCTGGGATCCGCCGCGCCGGCTCGTGATCCGCATGGAGTCCCCCGACGGCACGTTCAACGCCCTCGACTACGCGATCGAGGCGCGCGAGGGCGGCACCGTGCACCTGCGCTACGTCCACAGCGGGATCCTCGCCGACGAGTGGGAGGACCAGTACGACGCGATCGGCGGCCATACGGACTTCTACCTCCATACGCTCGGGCAGTACCTCGAGCACTTCAACGGGCGTTCGGTGACGTATGTCGGCCAGCCGTCGTCGGGCATCGAAGGACCGCCGTCGGCCGGCGGCGAGGACGCGATGCACACCCTGCGCGCCGCACTCGGGATCGGCGACGCAGCCGCCGTCGGCGACGCCGTCCACGCCGACCTCGGCGCGGCCGGCCCGCTCGACGGGGTGATCGACTACCTCACGCCCGAGTTCGTCGGCGTGCGCGCCGGCGAGGGCCTCTACCGCTTCTTCGGCCGCAACTTCTTCGGCGGCGTGGTCGGGATGAGCGCCCACGTCTTCAGCGGCGACGTCGACGCGGCGCAGGCCGAAGTGGACCTGAAGGCCTGGCTGGACTCGGTCTACGCGTGAGCAGCGCTGCACCGAGGACCGTCGGCTTCCTGCACACGTCGCCGGTCCACGTGCCGGCGTTCCGAGCACTGCTGAGCGATCTGGCTCCCGGCATGCGCGACGTCCACCTCGTCGACGAGGACCTCCTGGCGGACGCCCGTCGCGACGGCCTCGGCCCGGGCCTGCGCGTGCGCCTGCTGGGGCGCCTGCAGGAGCTCGCCGGGCACGAGCCGAGCGTCGTCGTGTGCACCTGCTCGACGCTCGGCGGCGACGCCGAGCGGCTCGCAGAGCGACTGCAGACGGCCGTGCTGCGCATCGACCGGCCGATGGCCGAGCGCGCCGTGGCGCTCGGCGGCCGCGTCGCCTTGGTCGCGGCGGTGCAATCGACGCTCGGGCCGACCCGGGAGCTGTTCGACGAGTGCGCGGCGGGCTCTGAGCGCGCGGTCGCCCTGGTCGATGCTCCGTGCCTGGATGCGTGGGCGCTGTTCGAGGGCGGCGACCATGCCGGCTATCACGAGCGCGTCGCGCGTCATGTCCGCGGGCTCGCCGGCGAGGTGGACGTCGTCGTGCTCGCACAGGCGACGATGGCGCCCGCGGCGGCACTGCTCGAAGACCTCGCGATCCCGCTCCTCACCAGCCCCCGGCTCGCAGTGCAGCGAGCGGTCGAGATCGCCTCGGCCCACACGCGCCATCCGTATGAGAGCGTGTGATCGCTGACAGGCAGCTCGGATGCGGACCCCCGCGGCGGCCGCCTCCTTCGACGTCCTCGGGCGTCAGGCGCCCTCGTGGCGCAGCTCGTGGCGGACGCGGTCACGGGCGTCGCCGTAGCTGCGCGTCTCGACCACGATCAGGGCGATCAGGGCCGCGGCGAGGACCGCGATCGTCGCCAGCGCCGGGATCTCGACGGCGACGGGCACGAGGCCCAGCAGCAGGAAGCCGAGCACGAGCCGCCGCGTGTTGATCGTCTGGATGTGGCGGTAGCGGAAGCCGACGTGCGCCCACAGGTAGACCGATGCGCCGCCGAGCAGCGCCGTGGCCGTCTCGGCCTCGAGCGGGTCCGAGACGTGGTTGAGCGTCTTCTTCATCCCCAGCGCCACCAGCACGATCCCCGCGACCATCGGGAAGTGCAGGTAGGAGTAGGAGTCGCGCGCCATCTCGTTCTGAGGGCGCCCGACCTCGGCATTCACCAGGCGCCGCGCGGCGACGATCGCGACGATGTCGAAGTACAGCCACCACAGCGCCGCGGCAACCGCGGTGCCGATCGCCGCCGCGGCGGCGATCCCGAGGTCGACGCGCTCGCCGGCGCCGACCCCGACCGCGACGATCGACTCGCCGAGGGCGATGATCACGATCAGCCCGTGGCGCTCGCAGAAGTGATGCGGCGCGAGCTTCCAGCCCTCGGCCCAGAAGAAGTACGGCGCGCCGGCGTCGAGCACGAGCGCGAGCGCCCACAGCCCGCCCTGCAGCAGGCCGTCGGTGAACGACGCCGCCACGAGCAGCACGACGCTGATCGCCGTGCTCGCCGCCAGGCCGACCACCGAGCGGCGAAAGAGCTCGTCGTCGCGGCTGGCGAGCAGGAACAGCCCGATGTGGGCGACCCGCACGAACCCGTACGCCAGCGCGAAGATCAGCCCGGCGTCGCCGAATGATCTGGGCACGCAGAGTCCCGCCACGAGCAGTCCCGCCATCGCGGCGAAGATCACCAGGCGCACAGCGCCCTCCTCGGGATCGACGACGCTCGTCAGCCACGCGTAGCCGACCCAGGCCCACCACAGGACGCCGAGCACGAGCATGCCCTTCGCGATCCCCGACCATGTCGGCTCGGCGGACATGAGCGCAGTGCACTGGGTCAGCGCCAGGACGAAGACGAGATCGAAGAACAGCTCGAGCGGGGTGACCGTCTCCTCCTCCCGCGCGACCGCCGTCAGGCGCCGGCCCCGCCCGGATGCGCCCTCGGTGCTCATGCGGGCGATCTTGTCATGTGACACTTGCCGGATGGACGACCCGCCGGACTTCACCGGCTTCGCACCCGAGGCGTTCAGCTGGTTCGAGGCGCTGCAGGCAGACAACTCGAAGGGCTGGTTCGCGGCCCATCGCGAGACCTACGACCGCGCCGTCCGCGGCGCCCTGGAGGCGCTGCTCGAGCAGCTCGCCATCGAGCTGGGCGGCAGCGTGAAGCTCTTTCGCCAGCATCGCGACACGCGCTTCTCAACCGACAAGTCGCCTTACAAGACGACGACCTACGGGCTGATCACGGACCGCCCGGACTCGCGCGCGCCGCTCTATGCGCAGCTCTCGGCCACGGGCCTGTTCGCGGGCACCGGATACCACGCGCTCGCCGCCGACCAGCTCGCCCGCTTCCGCGCCGCCGTCGCGGCCGACGCCACCGGCCCCGCGCTGGAGACCGCGATCGCGACGGCGCATGGCGCCGCCGTGGAGACGTTCGGCGAGGCGCTGAAGACCGCGCCGCGCGGCTACCCCCGCGATCACCCGCGCGCGGGGCTGCTGCGCCACAAGTCGCTCATCGCCGGACGGCGCCTGCAGCCGGCGGCCGGCGGCGCGATCGCGGCCGCCGCGGCGCTCGAGCATGCGCGCGCCACCTGGGAGGCCTGCGCCCCGATGAACGCGTGGCTGGACGAGCATGTCGGCGCCAGCGAGATCCCGCTGCAGTCGCGCTACGGGCGCCGCTTGTAGTTGCGCATGCAACCAACTACACTGATGCCTTGCGCCTGAGCCCCCAGACCCACCGCATCGCCGCCCTGTTTCGCCCCTACCGGCGGCGGCTGAACGCGGTGCTCGGCATGATCGCCGTCAGCGCCGGTCTCGGCATGATCACGCCGTTTCTGCTGCGCGACGTGCTCGACCAGGCGATCCCGGATGGCGACACGGCGACGCTGACATGGCTCGTCGGCGGCATGATCGCGATCTCGATCGCGACCGGCGTGATCGGCGTCGGGCAGACCTGGCTGAGCAACCTCGTCGGCCAGCGCGTCATGCACGACCTGCGCTCGGCCGTCTACCGCCACCTGCAGCGGCTCTCGCTGGCGTTCTTCACCCGTACGCGCACGGGCGAGGTCCAGTCGCGGATCGCCAACGACATCGGCGGCGTGCAGAACGTCGTCACGAGCACGGCCACGTCGATCGTCTCCAACGCCACGACGGTGCTGGCCACGATCGTCGCGATGGTGCTGCTGGACTGGCGCCTGGCCGTCTTCAGCCTCGCGCTGCTGCCCTTCTTCGTCTGGCTCACGCGCCGCGTCGGCGCCGAGCGCAAGCGGCTGACCTCCAAGAAGCAGGGCCGCCTGGCGGACATGAGCTCGCTCGTCGAGGAGTCGCTGTCGGTCTCGGGCATCCTGCTCGGCAAGACGATGGGCCGCTCCGGCGAGCTCGCCGAGCGCTTCAGCGCCGAGTCCGAGCACCTCGCCGAGCTCGAGGTGCAGTCGCG
>JAXDFS010000185.1:0-9033 GCA_034665465.1 Solirubrobacteraceae bacterium | reverse complement strand
CCTCGGCGTCTTGGAAGACGCCGGGGACTCCGGTCTCCCGATCCGCGACGCGCTGCTCGAAGACGGGATCGTCGCGAGCCTGCTGCTGATCCATGGCCTGTACCCGGTCTCGCTCGAGGAGCGGGTCGTGCAGGCGCTGGACAGCATGAGGCCCTACATGGCGACCCATGGCGGGACGGTCGAGCTCCTCGGCGTCGAGGACGGCGTGGCGCGTCTGCGCCTCGGTGGCAGCTGCAAGGGCTGTCCGTCGTCAGCGGCAACGCTCGAATTCGCGATCAAGGAGGCGATCGACATCGCCGCCCCGGATCTGCTCGGGCTCGAGGTCGAAGGCGTCGTCGGTCTGTCGGAGGACGCGGCGGAGCCCGCGGGCCTGTCGCTGCCGATGGTCCAGGTCGGTGCGCCGACCGAGGCCAACGCCGCCTCGCCGTACACCGAATGTCCGTCGGGCGTGGGGAAGTGACCGGGAGTCCCCGGCTGCCCTCCACGCTCGTAGCAGGCTTGGGCCGCCTCGCGCGGCCCGCGCCTGTTGTGGAGACGGAGAAGTGCGAGATCTGCGGCAACACGGTCTCCGAAGAGCATCGCCACCTGCTGGAGCTCAACGAGCGGCGGATCCTCTGTGCGTGTGAGCCCTGCATCGCGATGAAGTCCGGCCTGGACAGCTACTGCCCGGTCGGCACGCGGACGCTGTGGCTCGACGACTTCCAGTTCTCCGACGAGTTGTGGGCGGCCTTCCAGCTGCCCGTCGGCCTGGCCTTCTTCCTGCGCTCGACGGGGACGAACACCGTCGTCGCGCTGTACCCGAGCCCGGCCGGCGCCACCGAGTGCGAGCTGCATCTGGAGAGCTGGCAGAAGCTCGTGGAGCTCAACCCGATCCTCAACGACCTCGAGGCCGACGCCGAGGCGCTGGTCGTCAACCGGATCTCCGGCGAGCACCAGCACGCGATCGTCCCGATCGACGAGTGCTATCGCCTCGTCGGGCTGATCAAGTCGACCTGGGAGGGCATCTCGGGCGGCGACGCGATCGCCAATGCGGTCCCCAAGTTCTTCACCTACGTACGTCATAAGGCGGGAGTTGCATGACAGACAAGCGGCCCCCAATCAATCCCGCGCCGAACCTCATCCGCGACAAGGGCCCGGAGATGACCTTCGAGATCCTCGGCGCGGCGCATGAGCCGTTCGCCGCACAGCCGACGCTGCGCTTCGAGCTGGGCGTCTCCGAGCCGACCGATCGGCCGATCTATGCCATCACGCTGGCGGCGCAGATCAACTTCGATCCCGCCCGGCGCGACTACGACGCCGACACGCGCGAGGAGCTCTACGAGCTCTTCGGCGCCCCCGAGCGCTGGCCGTCTACGACGCGCAGCTTCCTGTGGTGCCACGCGACGGCGCTCGTGCACTCCTTCAGCGGGGCGATCACGTTCGGCCTCGAGGTCCCCTGCACGGCCGATCTCGAGGTCACGGCCTCGCGCTACATCGCCGCGCTGCCCGACGGCGAGGTTCCGCTGACGTTCCACTTCACCGGTCGCGTCCTGTACGAGGGGCCCAACCGGCAGGTGCAGGTCGTCCACCTGCCGTGGAGCACGTCGGCGTCCTACCGCCTGCCGGTCGCGACCTGGAAGGCGATGATCAAGCACCACCACGGCGAGTCGGGCTTCGTGCTCCTGCACGACGACACGCTGTCCGCGCTGAAGGACTACAAGCGCGAACGCGGCCTGCACACCATGGACTCCTGCGTGCTGGACCTGCTCGAGCGCGTTCCGTCCGACGACGTCGAGGGGGCCTCCCGATGAGCGGCGGAGTCGAGAAGCTGGCCGGTATGGAGGAGATCACTCCCGAGAACCCGTCGAACGTCGGGATCACGTCGACGAAGTCGCACCTCGAGCGGCTCGTCGACTCGCTGCTCTTCGAGGGCTACGCGCTGTACCCGTACACCCCTGGCGCCACGAAGAACGCGACGCCGACGCCGTTCGGGATCGTGTATCCCGCCGACTACGCGCGCCACCAGACGCACGCCTTCGAGCGCATGCATATGCACGGCATCGTCGGCTGCGCGGACGCGCTCGTCACGGGCGAGGTGCGCTTCCTGCAGGCGTCGGGCGAGAAGCACCGCGCCGTCGAGCGCCGCGTGCAGCTGGGCGCCGCGCCGGCGAAGGTGAGCTTCGAGTTCGACGACCTCGAGGGCACGGCGGAGCTCATCATCGACCGCCTGCCCGACGGGCGCGGGCGCGTCACGCTGCAGGTGCAGAACTCCACGCCGCTGACCGACGAGGAGGCCGAGGGCGACCGCAAGGACGCGCTGCTGAAGAGCATGCTCTCCACGCACCTGCTCGCGATGGTGGAGGGCGACAAGTTCCTCTCGCCGCTGGAGCGCGGCGACGACGGCGTGGCCGGCTGCTGTCAGGTCAACACCTGGCCGGTGCTCGCCACCCCCAACGACGATGCGCTGCTCGCGCCGACGTTCATGCTGCCCGAGCATCCCGAGATCGCGCCGGAGAGCGTCAACGACTTCTTCGACGGGACCGAGATCGAGGAGGCGCTGGTCCTCCACATCCAGGCGCTGTCCGATCAGGAGCGCGAGGAGATCTCGGCGCAGGACCCGAAGGTGCGCGAGATGCTCGCGCGCGCCGACGCGACCACACCGCAGGAGCTCATGGACCTCCACGGGCGCGTGCGTCTCGAGGATCCGCCGGGCGAGCGCGAGGTCACCTTCGAGGGCGTGACCTACAAGCGCGGCCAGAAGGTCGTCCTGCACCCGCCGCTCGACGCTGACGTGTACGACAAGATGCTCGACGGCCGCACGGCGACGATCCACCGTCTGTTCATGCGCGTCGACGAGCGCCTGCACCTCGGCGTCACGGTCGACGACGATCCGATGCAGGAGATCCTCGGCGAGAGCGGCCGTTTTCTGTTCTTCTTTTCCGAAGAGGTCGAGGTACTGCCGTGATGAGCGAGGAACGAGAGCGCGAGACGACGGAGCCGCCGCGCGACACCTGGCGGCCGCCTGCGCCCGACGCGCCGCTGAACCTGCAGGAGCCCGACGTCTCCAACCGCCCCAAGCAGATCCTGATCGCCGGGATCGGCAACTCGTGGCAGCGCGATGACGGCTTCGGCAGCGAGGTTGCACGGCGCCTGGAGGCCGAGGAGCTTCCGCCCGGCGTCGCCGTCATCGACTTCGGCACCGGCGGGCTGGATCTCGCCTACCAGGTCATGTACGGCTACGACGCGCTGCTCATGATCGACGTCAGCCGCCAGGGCGGCGCGCCCGGGACGCTGTACGTCATGGAGGTCGACGAGGACGAGGTCGCCGGCGGTGGCGTCGAGGACGGCGAGGTCCTCAACCCGCACGCGATGGATCCCGAGACCGTCCTGCGCTTCATCAAGATCACCGGCGGCTGGCCGGGCAAGGTCGTCATCGTCGCCTGCGAGCCCGAGACGATCGAGGAGATGGGCGTCGGGCTCAGCGCCGTGGTCGAGGAGGCCGTCGGCCGCGCCGTGTCGCTCGTCCTGGAGACCGCGCAGGAGCTCACGACGGACGCGGCCTACGCGGTCGACGAGACCTAGCAGCGCGTCATGCACGAGTTCGACCTCTCCAGCGCGGTCGTCGCGACCGTCCGCAAGCACGCGCACGGGCGCAGGGTCACGCATGTGACGCTGCGCATCGGGCGCCTGCGCCAGGTGGTCAAGGACACGCTCGAGTTCTACCTCGCGATCGTCGGCAAGGACACCGAGGTCGAGGGCGCTACGCTGGAGATCATCGACGTGCCCGCCGTGCTGCGCTGCAAGACGTGCAAGAACGAGTGGGAGATCGAGATCCCGGCGTTCATCTGCGGCACCTGCGGCCCCGGGAACGTCGAGGTTGCGACGGGCGAGGAGTTCATGGTCGAGTCGATCGAGGTCGAGGACGAGGAGGACGCTGCATGCACCGCACAAAGGTGAGGGTCGTCGAGGACGCGCTCGACGCCAACAACACGATCGCCTCTGCCAACCGGAGCGACTTCGATCGCGCCGACGTGAAGGTCGTCAACCTGATGAGCGCCCCCGGCGCCGGCAAGACCACGCTGCTCGAGCGCGCGCTCGACGGCCTGGCCGAGGAGGGCCTGCGGGTCGGCGTGCTCGAGGGCGACGTGGCAGGCAGCTTCGACGCCGACCGGCTTGCGGTGCTGCACATCCCGGTCGTCCAGCTCAACACCGACAACGGCTTCGGCGGCGAATGCCACCTCGACGCCAACATGGTCCGCTCGGCGCTGCCGGCGGTCCCGCTCGGCGAGATGGACGTGCTGATCGTCGAGAACGTCGGCAACCTGGTCTGCCCGGCCGAGTTCCGCATCGGCGAGGACGCGCGGATCATGGTCTGCTCGGTCACCGAGGGCGAGGACAAGCCGCTGAAGTACCCGCTGATGTTCCGCGCCTGCGAGCTCGTCGTGATCAACAAGGTCGACCTCCTCGAGCACCTGGACTTCGACGTCGATCGCCTCGAGGCGAACATCAGGCAGGTCAATCACGACGCCACGGTCATGCGCGTCAGCGCGAAGACCGGCGAGGGCATCGACGCGTTCCGCGGCTGGCTGCAGGCGCTGCCGGCACGGCCGGGCGAGCAGGCGCACGTGCACAGCCACGACGGGCACGAGCACTCGCACGAGCACGCCGATCACGACCACGAACACGCACCAGCGTGAACCAGTCGGCGCTGATCATCGGCGCCGAGCGGGTCGAGGCATTGCTGCGTGAGCGCAGCGAGGCCAACGCGCTCTTCTTCTCGACCGAGGCCGAGCGTCTCGCGCGGCTCTGCCACAAGATGGCGGAGCGCTTCGCGCGCGAGGGGCGCCTCGTCGCGTTCGGGGCATCCCCCGCGGACCGGTCCGACGCCCGCCACGTGGCGGTCGAGTTCGTCCATCCGGTGATCGTCGGCAAGCGCGCGCTGCCCGCGCTCGGGCTGGCGGGCGAGGGCGGGCAGATCGCCCCGCAGGTCGCGCTGGAGGCCGAGGCCGAGGACATCGCGATGGCCTTCGGCGGCGAGCCCGACATCCTCGCTGCGCTCGCCGCCGCGCGCGAGCGCGGCTGCCTGACGATCGCCTTCACGCGCGGCTCGGGCGCCGAGTGGGAGTTCGACCTCGGCACGATCGCCGACCCGCTGATCCGCCAGGAGATCGCCGAGACGCTCTACCACACGCTGTGGGAGCACGTGCACATCTTCCTCGACCAGCGCGGGCTGCTCGAGGGTCGCGCCGCGCGCCCGGTGCACGACTCCGGCGCCTCGAGCTTCCTGTATCCGTTCCTGGGCCAGCAGGAGACCGACCTCGGCGGCATCCTCGCCGACGTGCGCCAGTCGATCCTGCTCAAGGCCGAGGAGATCACGGCGCTGCGCGCCCAGACGCTGAGCGAGTTCAGCGGCGGGCTCGTGGCGGCGGGCCGGGTCCTGCGCGAGCGCCTGGACGCGGGCGGGCGCGTCATCGCCCTGGGCAACGGCGGCTCTGCGACAGATGCGATGGACGTCGTCGCCGACTTCCGCACGCCGATGTTCGGCGGCCCGCCGCGACGCGCGCTGGACCTCACCGAGGACACCGGCATCATCACCGCGGTCGCCAACGACATCGGCACCGACGCCATCTTCCTGCGCCAGGTGATCGCCTACGGGCGCGAGGGCGACGTGCTGCTGGCGCTGTCGACGAGCGGCAACTCGCTCAGCATCCTCGAGGCGCTGCGCGAGGGCCGCAAGCGGGGCATGATCACGATGGCGTTCGTCGGCTACGACGGCGGCAACGTCGCGGCCAACGACCTCGCCGACCACGTCTTCATCAGCCGTTCGGAGAACATCCCGCGCATCCAGGAGGCCCACGCCAGCGGCTACCACGTGCTGCGCGAGCTCGTCGAGCTGCTCGGGCCCGAGACCGCCGGATGACAGCGCGTCATCGCTCGGCCATCGTCGGCCGGGACTCGATCAGCGGGCGCTCGCGATGAGCGACCAGGTGCAGGGCACGATCCGCCGCGTCAGCGTGCGCGTCGACGGGACGGTTCAGGGCGTCGGCTACCGGCCGTTCGTGTACCGGCTGGCCGACGAGCTCGGGATCGCGGGCTGGGTGCTCAACGACGAGCGCGGGGTGCTCGTCGAGGCCGAGGGCCCCGCCGAGGCGGTCGCGGCCTTCGTCCAGCGGCTGTCGAGCGACGCGCCGCCGCTGGCCGGCGTCAGCGGCGTGAGCGCCGAGGACGTGCCGCCCACCGGCGAGGCCGGCTTCGAGATCGTCGCCAGCGAGCGCGGCGGGGCCGCCACGGCCCCCGTGACGCCGGACTCCGCGACCTGCGACGAGTGCCTTGCGGAGCTGGCCGACCCGTCCGACCGCCGCCACCGCTATCCGTTTCTGAACTGCACGAACTGCGGGCCGCGCTTCACGATCGTGCGCGGCATCCCCTATGACCGGCCGCAGACGACGATGGCCGGCTTCGAGATGTGCGCCGCCTGCCAGGCCGAGTACGACGATCCGCTGGACCGCCGCTTCCATGCGCAGCCCAACGCCTGCCCGGTGTGCGGGCCGAAGGTGCGCCTGCTCGAGCGCGGTGGCGCACGCGTGGAGTCCGACGACGACGTGCGCGCGGCCGCCGACGACCTGCTGGAGGGCAGGATCCTCGCGATCAAGGGCCTCGGTGGCTACCACCTCGCCTGCCGCGCCGACAGCGAGGACGCCGTCGCGACGCTGCGTGCCCGCAAGCGCCGCGAGGGCCGGCCGTTCGCGCTGCTCGTGGCCGACCTCGCCGCCGCCCGCGAGCTCGTCGAGCTCGGCCCGGCGGAGGAGGCGCTGCTGACCTCCCGCGAGCGCCCGATCGTGCTGGCCACCCGCAAGGCCGGCGCGGCCGTCGCCGAGTCGGTGGCGCCCGCTGTCCCGGAGCTCGGGATCATGCTGCCCTACACGCCGCTTCACCACCTGCTGGCGACCGACACCGGCGTGCCGCTCGTCATGACCAGCGGCAACGTCTCCGACGAGCCGATCGCCTTCCTCGACGAGGATCTCGAGCGGCTGGAGGGCATCGCCGACCGCTTCCTCGTCCACGACCGGCCGATCGCGACGCGCACCGACGACTCCGTCGTGCGCGTGGTCCGCGAGGGCCCGCTCATGCTGCGCCGCTCGCGCGGCTACGTCCCGGCGCGCCTGGAGCTTCCGATCGCCTCCCCCAGCCCGCTGCTGGGCGCCGGCGCCGAGCAGAAGAACGCCTTCTGCCTCGCCTCCGACACACGCGCCTGGCCGAGTCACCACATCGGCGACATCAAGAACTTCGAGACGCTGCAGTCGCTGCGCGACGGCGTGGCGCACTTCGAGCGCCTCTTCGAGGTCACGCCCGAGGTCGTCGCCCACGACCTGCACCCCGACTACCTCTCCACGCGCTACGCCCAGGAGCGCGAGGAGGAGGGACTCGTGCTGCACGGCGTCCAGCACCATCACGCGCACCTCGCCGCCACACTGGCCGAGCACGGCGAGACCGGGCCCGCGGTGGGGGCGATCTACGACGGCACCGGCTACGGCACCGACGGGACGATCTGGGGCGGCGAGCTGCTCGTCGGCGGCCTGGAGAGCTACGAGCGCGTCGGTCGCCTGGTCACGGCGAAGATGCCAGGCGGCGAGCGCGCGATCGCCGAGCCGTGGCGGATGGCGTGCAGCTGGCTGACGCAGATGCGCGCGCCGCTGCCGCCGGCGTTCGAGGACATCGAGCAGCCGCGCTGGAACATGGTCGCGCGGATGTCGATGACCGGGATGGGATCGCCGACGACGTCGAGCGCCGGGCGCCTGTTCGACGCCGTCGCGGCGCTGTGCGGCATTCGCCTGGAGGTCACCTACGAGGGTCAGGCGGCGATCGAGTTCGAGGCGCTGGCGGACCCGGCGGGGGGCGAGCCGTATCCGTTCCCGATGGAGGCCAAGGAGATGATCGTCCTCAACCCGCGCCCGACGCTGATGGCGATCCTCGCCGACATCAGGTCCGGGACGCCGGTGCCGACGATCTCCGCCCGCTTCCATCAGACGATGGCCCAGGCCACCGCCGAGGCGTGCGTGATCGCGGCCGAGCGCGCGGAGGTCGGCATCGTGGTCCTGTCGGGCGGCGTCTTCCAGAACCGGCTGCTCATGCGCCTCACGGCGACGGCGCTCGAGGACGCGGGCCTGCGCGTGCTGACGCCGCGGCTGCTGCCGCCCAACGACGGCCAGATCGCCTACGGGCAGGTCGCCGTCGTCGCCGCGCAGCTCGCCGCCGGCTGACGGGCCCGCGGGCGCCCCGGCGCGCTAGGCACGCCAGAGGCCGCGACGTATGCTGCGCCGATGGAGAGTTTCGCGCTCAGCGAGCGCTGGAACGGCTGGTCGGACCTCGATTGCATCCTGAAGGCCGCGCGGGCCGCCGTCCTCGCGGGCCCGCTCGATCCCGTGCAGTGCGAGGTGACCGTCGAATGGGATGACGACACGACGACGGTCCCCAGCCTCGACGCCCTGGAGGCGCTGCTGAAGGGGGGCGAGGAGCCGATGTCGGTGGACATCTGGATCGCCCACGCCGAGGAGGAGGAGGCGAACCTCACCCTCCTCTACAACGGCCGCTGGCTGCAGCTCAACGGCGCCGGGTCCGACTGGGAGCGCTCGCAACAGGCCTACTACGCGGCGCAGGTCGAGCTCGCGCTCGCCTACGGCATCACCACGTTCAAGCTGCCCGTGCTGCCCAAGGACACGGTGCAGGAGACCCGGCGGCGCCTTGCCGGGCCCAACGACCAGGGCAGCTCCTAGGCTGCTCCGGGTTGCTTGCCCGCGTCGGGGCCGGGCGCGAAGCCGTCGGGGATGATGAGCGTGCCGTCGGGAGCGTCCGCGATGCCGTCCGGCGGCCAGCGCTGGGGGTAGGGCGGGCGCTTCCAGACCCATTGCTCGCCGCAGTAGGCGTAGTGGAAGCGGATGTTCTTCAGCAGGTCGCGGCGGTGCTCCGGGCACGCGTAGCGGCGCGGCCCGAGCAATCCGCCGGCGTGCCAGACGAGCCACTTGCCGGGCATGGCGTCGATGAGCTCGCCGAACA
>JAXDFS010000184.1:0-3163 GCA_034665465.1 Solirubrobacteraceae bacterium | reverse complement strand
GTAGTCGACGAGCAGGAACGCGATCCGGTCGGGCGGGTGCGATGCCGCGAGCGCGGCGATCAGCGTCTGCAGCAGCTCGCTCTTGCCCGCGCCGGTGGTGCCTGCGACGAGCGCGTGCGGCCCGTCGGCGCGCAGGTCCAGCGAGAACGGCCCGTCGGCTCCCGCGCCCACGACGGCATCGAGGTGGGCGCCGCTGCGCGCGCGCCAGCGCGCCGCGATCTGCGCCGGCGTCGGATCGACGAGGCCGAGCAGGTCCACGAGCGCCACCGAGCGCGGCACGCTCGCCGCCGCGCCGCCCGCGGTCGTGTCCTCGACCGGCGCCAGCGAGCGCGCGAAGGACTCGGCCACCGCCGGCGCGAGCGCGTCCACGGAGGCCTCCTTGACGGTCCTGCCGGTGGCGCTCCAGGTCACGTCGGCCACCGCACGCTCGGAGGAGACCTCGACGATGACGCCGCAGCCGCCGGGGAGGTTGCGGCGCTCGCGCGCGAGCCACACGACGGCGATGTCGATGGCGGCGCAGTTGTCGAGCAGGGCGTCGACCAGGACGGCCTCGGGCGCCACGTCCTCGTCGACGAGCACCACGATCGTCGTGCGCCGGCGCGCGCGCCGGGTGTCGCCCTCCTCCCGGCGCTCGGTGGCGACCGACTCGATGCGGCGCAGCAGGTCGCGGGCGGGCTGCTCGCCGACCGCGACGTGCGCGCCCTCCAGCGGCGACGCCGGGTGGTCGACGTGCGGCAGCCAGGACAGCCAGCGCCAGCGCTCGGCCCGATCGTGCGAGAGCGCTGCGGTGATGACCACGTCGCGCGGGCTCTGCAGCGTCGCGAACTGGACCATGATCCAGCGCGCGACCCCGTCGACCACCGAGGGCTCGCCGACGACGCCGATCGCGCCGACGTCGGTGGGGCGCACGTGCACCGGGACGACCGGCACCGTCTTGTGCTCGGCGATCTCCTGCTCGACGCCGGCGCGCAGCTTGGGGTCGCCGCCGGCGGCGAAGGAGACGGTCACGATCGACGGCTGGTCGGCGACACCGAGGCGCAGGTCGAGGAAGTCCCTGTCGGTCGGGCGCCGCTCCCACAGGTCGGGCAGGTGGTCGATCGCCCGCGCGGCGAGGTTGCCGGCGTTCGGCGTCGTGGCCCGCCGCTCCGCCTGCTCGGCCTCGCGGCTGGCGTCGAGGTCGACCTTCAGCTCCTGCAGCGCGTCGTCGAACTTCTCGAGCGCGAGGGCGTGCTCGCGCTTGCCCGAGCGCCGTTCGCTGACGGTCGAGCCGATCATCATCAGCGGGCTCATCCCCGCCATCATCAGCATCATCGGCGACTTGGTCAGCATGTACAGCGCCGCGCCCATGAACAGCGGGATGATCGCGACGACGACAGGGATCTTGAACACCCGCATGGCGTTAGGCGGCGCGTCCACGTGCATGGTCGGCGGCTCGTAGCCGCGCGAGACCCGCGGCGGCCTGTTGAACTCGATCGTCGCTCCGGCCGTGTGGTTCGCCGACCCGTCGGGGGCGCGCCGCGGCTCGCACGTGAACGTCGATCGACCCGCCTCGACGGCCTGCCGTGGCGCCAGGCGATGTAGCTCGCCGGCAGCGAGGCCGACGCCCTCGATGCCTGTGCCGTTGCTCGAGTCGAGGTCTGAGACGTGGCAGTTGCCTGCGCCGTCGACGTCGATCGCGAAGTGCGTGGCCGACAGCGACGCGTCGGGGACCTGGACGTCGGCGCGGGCATCGCGCCCGACGACGTAGCGCCCGGGGGCCATGCCGATGCGCAGGCCCGCGGCCGGGCCGCCCATCGCCACCAGCGTCGCGACCGGCGTCCCGGACCCCAGCGGGGGCGGCGTGCGCGCCGCGACCGGGCCGGTCAGGGAGACGATGTCGCCGGTGAGCAGCCCGCAGGTGCCGATGGCGCTCTCCGGTCGCAGCCGGCCCAGGCGATCGGCGAAGAGGACGCCGGCCGAGCTGACGCCGGCGTGGGAGGCGAGCGCGGCGGCGAGATCGGAGACCCTTGCCCGGGCGTCCGCGTCCACGACGATGTCGCGGTCGGAGCCGGCGCCGCGCAGCGTGAGGCGAAGCTCGACGCGGGTTCCCGCGTCAGTCGCTGATCCGATGACCGCCATCAGGCTGTGCTCACGATAGCCCGGCGTCAGGTCGTGTCATAGCCGATCGACCGCAGGCGGCGCAGCGCGGAGCGCACCCGCCCCTCCTGGCGGCGGATCGCGTTGCGCGCGGCGTTGTAGTCCGTCTGGCGGCGGCGCACGGTTGCGCGGCCGAGGTCGTCGAGGTTCGGAAGCTGTGCGCGCACGGCGCGCGCGAGCGCGGTGACGAGCCGGCGCTCCTGGGGGCGCACGGCGAGCTTGGTCAGGGCGGTGGCGATCCTCCCGTGCGCGGCCGCGACGCGGCGCGCGGCGTGCGCGCGGGCGGCGACCGACGGCGAGCGCAGTGCGACCGTCGCGCTCTTGCGCGCCCTGTTGAGGTCGGCGATCGCTCCGCTGATCGCCGTCGCGACGCGCTCGTCGGGCCCCGGCGCCACCGGCTTGGCGTCCTTGACCTGCAGGCTGGCGGCGATCCCGGGACACGTCGCGGCGGCCGCGGCGCCCTCGCAGGCCACGGCGACCCAGCCCTTCGTGTCGGGCACGAGCGCGAGCCAGAGGCGGTCGCGACCCCCGAGGCTCACCGCGTGGCGCACCGCTGTCCAGGAGCCGAGGCGGATCGTGGCGTCGGCCGTCCGGCCGGAGAAGCGCCTGCGCAGCGCCGGGGGGACCGGATCGAAGCCCGCGTCGTAGGCGGCCAGTCGCCCCGCCGCGAGCTTCGTGCCGTCCGCGCGGCGCAGCGTGACCGGCTGTGCCAGCGCCAGTCCGGCGATGCCGGCCCGGCCCGGCCGCCAGGCTGCGTCGTGCTCGAGCGTCAGCGCCGCCGAGCGCGCCTGTGCAGGGCCGGGCGGGGGGTCGGTGTGCCCGAGCAGGTAGCCGAGCAGCGGGCCGCCGACGACCAGCAGCGTCACGCCCAGCGCCCAGAGCGCCAGCGTGAGGTTCTGGTTGGGCTCTGCCTCCTCGGGGGCCCGCGGCTCGGGGCGGCGGACGTCCGCCGCCGTCATCCCGTGCAGTCCGGAGAAGGCGGAGTCCACGGCGGGCGGCGCGGGCGGCACGGGGGCGGGCGCGGCGG
>JAXDFS010000183.1:0-3444 GCA_034665465.1 Solirubrobacteraceae bacterium | reverse complement strand
CGGCGGCGGGCGTCGTCGTAGGTGAAGATCACGGCGCGCCGCATCTGCGCGATGCGGCACACCGCCTCGGCCAGCCGCGAGTAGAACGCGGCCGAGCCGAGGTCGTCGTCGATGCGCGCGAGGACGTCGCTCAGGAGGTCGAGCGCGGCGATCGAGTACTGCTGGCCGGCTGCCGGCCTCGGAGGATCCACGTCCCCAATCGTGACGCACGGCCCGGCAGTTGGTGTTGGCGAGCCGCGCGCAGCTGCGTCTCGCGCAGGTGCAGCAGCTCGACCGCGCCCGCGCTCGGGCGAAACGGGTCGGCGATCACGCGGCCGCCGTTGAGGCCCATCGCGGCCCAGACGTGCCCCTCGACGACCGCCACCAGGACCGGACCCTCCAGCGGCGCCGCGGAGTCCAGCTCGGCCAGGTCGTGCAGCGGCGCGATGTCGGCGTCATGCGCAGGGCGGATGACGACCACGTCGCGCAGCGCGGTCGTGTTCGTGACCGGGTCGAGCCTGTCGAACGCCTTTGTGATTCCTCGCCACATGTGTGATCCCGATTTCCTGTTGGACTTGAGTGTATGACCACTGTACGATCCCACACCGCGGTGTCAATGTCCCACAAACTCAACGTGTTGGACCTCGAGCGCGGCGGCGAGATCTCGCTCACGCAGCAGCTCGTCGCCCGCATCGCGGCGCTGATCGACAGCGGCGAGCTCGAGCCGGGGTCCAAGCTGCCGGCCACCCGCGCGCTGGCGGCCGAGGCCGGCATCAACCACCTCACCGCCGTGCGCGTCTACCGCCGCCTGGCCGAGCTCGGCTACGTCGCGGCGGCGGTCGGGCGCGGGACCTTCGTGCGGCGCTCCGCCCCGTTCGCGGCGGGCGCGGGTTCGGAGGCGGCCGGCGGCGCCGGCGCGCGGGAGAACGACGACTGGCAGCACGGCCTGCTCGCCCCGCGCCCGGTGTCCTACGCCGACGAGATGCTGCGCGCGTCGCTGCACACGCCGCACACCTCCGACGCGATCCCGCTCGCCTCGGGCTTCCCCGATCCCGGCCTCTGCCCGTCCGCCGAGCTCGCCGAGATCGCCGCGCAGATCGCCCGCGACGACCCGCGCGCGGTGACCGGCTACCTCGAGGTCGAGGGCCTGCGCGAGCTGCGCGAGCGCCTCGCCGAGCTCGGCTGCGACGCCGGCTACGCGCGCGGCGCCGGCGAGATCCTCGTCACCTCCGGCGCCCGCCAGGGCATCGACCTCGTCGCACGGGCGCTGCTGGGCCCGGGCGACGTCGCGGTCGTCGAGTCGCCGACGTTCGCGGGCACGCTCGCGTCCCTGCAGGCGACGGGAGCCCGCGTGCTGCCGCTGCCGATGGATGCGGACGGAGCCGACATCGGCGCCCTCGAGCGCATCCTCGCGCGACACGAGATCAAGCTCGTCGCCATCCAGGCCTCCTGCCAGAACCCCACCGGCGCCGACCTCTCGCCGCAGCGCCGCGAGCGCCTGCTCGAGCTCGCCCGCACGCGCGGCTTCTTCGTGCTCGACGACGGCGTCTACGCGACCATGCGCTACGAGGGCGACCCGCTCCCGCGGCTGCGCGCGCAGGCGCCCGCGCACGTCATCCACGTCGACTCGTTCTCGAAGACGATCGGCGGCGGCCTGCGCGTCGGCTGGCTGGCGGCCTCCGGGCCGATCTTCGACCGCCTCGTGCACCTGAAGATGGACAGCGACATCCACACCGCCTCGCTGCCCCAGCACCTCGGCGCGCGCTATCTGCGCGGCGACCGCCACGAGCGCCTGCTGGCCGAGGCGCTGCCGGTCTACCGCCTTCGGCGCGACGCGCTGCTGCGCGCGCTCGAGCGCCACCTCGGCCACGACGCGAGCTGGACGGTGCCCCGCGGCGGCCACCACGTCTGGGTCACCCTGCACGACCCGACCGACGAGCGCGCGCTGTACTCCGAGGCGCTGCGCGCGGGCATGACCTTCCTCCCCGGCGGGGCCCTGCAGGCCGAGAAATCGACGCGCACGACGATGCGCCTGTCGTTCGGGCTCGCCGAGCCGGCCGAGCACGACGAGGCCCTGCGGCGCCTCGCACTGGCGTTGCGCGAGGTGCGCCGCCGCAGCGGCGGCAGCGCGACCGGCGCGCTGTCCTAGCCCCGCCGCCGACATCTGGTCCTACGCGACCGCCGGATCTTTGTACTGTCGGGCCATGCGAGGGATCCAGGAGGGGGACACAGAACCATGAAGCTCGTCATCGGCATCGTGCGCCCGGACAAGGCCAACGACGTCCTCGAAGCGTTGTACCGCGCCGAGGTGCGCGGGTTCTCGATGAGCCGCGTGCAGGGCCACGGCGGCGAACTCGAGCGCGCCGAGACCTACCGCGGCACGCGGGTGAAGATGGGCCTCGCGGAGAAGGTCCGCTTCGAGATCGCGGTGTCCGAGGAGTTCGTCCAGGCGGCGATCGACGCCCTCTGCGACGGCGCCCAGACCGGCGAGGTCGGCGACGGCAAGATCTTCGTCGTGCCGCTCGAGCGGGTCGTGCGGATCCGGACGGGCGAGACCGACCATGGCGCCGTGACGCCGGTGAGCGCCCCATGACGACGATCCTCGCGGCGGCCGCGAAGGTCGACACCGGCGACACCGCCTGGATGCTCGCGGCGACGGCGCTCGTCCTGCTGATGACGCCCGCGCTCGGCCTGTTCTATGCGGGCCTGGTGCGCTCCAAGAACACGCTGAACACCTTCATGATGTGCATCGCCGCACTGGCCGTCGCCACGGTCAGCTGGGCGCTCATCGGCTACTCGATCGCCTTCGACGGCGACGGGCCGATCGTCGGCGGCCTCGGCCACGCGTTCCTGCATGACGTCGGCTTCGCGCCCCGGACCGGGATGACGATCCCGCACCTGCTCTTCTTCGCCTTCCAGGCGACGTTCTGCATCGTCACGACCGCCCTGGTGTCGGGCGCCGTCGTCGAGCGGATGCGCTTCGGGCCGTTTCTCGCCTTCGCCGCCCTGTGGTCGGTCCTCGTCTACGCGGTGCTCGCGCACTGGGCCTTCGGCGGCGGCTGGCTGCAGGCGCAGGGGACGCTGGACTTCGCCGGCGGCGTGCCGGTCGAGATGGGATCGGGCTTCTCGGCCCTGGCCGCCGCGCTCGTCGTGGGCGCGCGGCGCGACTACGGCCGCCAGGCGCTGCTGCCGCACAACGCCATCTACGTGCTGCTCGGCGCCGGGCTGCTGTGGTTCGGCTGGTTCGGCTTCAACGGCGGCAGCGGCTTCTCGACCGGGAACGCGAGCGTGCTCGCCTTCACGAACACGCTGCTGACGCCGGCCTGCACGCTGGCCGTGTGGTTCGTGCTCGACCTCATCCGCGGCCGCCAGGTGACCGCGATCGGCGCGGCGACGGCGATCGTCGTCGGCTGCGTCGGGATCACGCCGGCGGGCGGCTACATCAGCCCGATCTGGGCGATGGCG
>JAXDFS010000182.1:0-2597 GCA_034665465.1 Solirubrobacteraceae bacterium | reverse complement strand
GCCCGCGCCGCGGGCGCGGCGCGGCTGAGCGACCTGGGGGTCGAGGAGTCCGCGCTCGATGCCTGTGCCGACGCCGCCGCCGGGCGCGCGGAGCTCGATCTGATCCCGCCGCGGCCTGACCGCGACGAGCTGCGAGCGCTTTACGCCTCGGCGTTCTGACCTGCCAGACTGGCTCGGTGAGCAAGGACTGCGCACTGCTGGACCGTGCTCTCTTCGACGAGTTCGCGGACCTCTTCGATCCCGAGGAGATGCGCGACGTCATCCAGGAATGGCACGCCGACGTGCAGTCGGCGCTCCTGCTCATGGAGGAGGCGCTGCAGCGCAGCGACCCCGCCGAGATCGGCCGCATCGCCCACCGGACCGCCGGCGGCGGACTGGCGCTCGGCGCGACCAGCTTCGCGGGCGTCTGCGAGGGGCTGCGCGCGCAGGCGGACTCCGGCAGCGGGGTGACGGCCGGAGACATCGATCGCGTCCGCGGCGCCGCCGTGGCGACGCACCGCGCGCTCACCGACGCGGCCGGCATGTAGTCGCCGGCCCGCGGGGAGCTGCTCTGCGGGCTGAGCTGACGGCGATCGCATGGGTGACGAGTAGGTGTTCGCATGGAACATCTACTCGTCAGGCCGCCCACTCACGGCAGGCCCGGGGGCAAACCCGAAGCGACTACAGCTTGAGCAGGATGATCGTGTTCAGCACCCAGACGCAGGCGAACGCCACGGTCCAGCGGTTGAGGTTGCGCTCGACGAGCGAGCCTCCGCCGAACGGGCCGGCGCCGCTGCCGACGCCGAAGGCGCCCGACAGCCCTGCGTCCTTGCCCGAGTGCATGAGCACGAGGAAGATCAGCGTGATCGACAGGGCGACCTGGACCACGGAGAGGATCGTCACCATGCAGGGATCCTAGCGGTCGCGGGCCTCGTCGAGCGCGTGCAGGACGTCGATCGCCTCCGCGCGCAGCTGGCGGTCCAGCGCGCGGTGGTCCTCGTCGGAGAGCTTGCCCGTGCGCAGGTCCATCTCGGCATCGCGGATCTCGCGGTACTTGGCCTCCTTGCGCGCCTCGAGCTCGGCGACCCGATCGGCGGACTCGCCGCGCTCGCGCTCGACCTTCCCGTCCCGCAGCGGCGCCGAGACGACCGCCACGACCGCGCCGAGCGCCAGGACGACGACCAGCAGCGCCACGACGTCCACTGCCGCCGCCGGCCTACGCGACGCCGGCGCGCTCGCGCTCGCCGGCCTGCTGCTCGCCGGAGGCGGCGTCGTCGTCGGCGCTGCCGAGCTCCTCGGCGACGCGGGCGGCATAGCGCGCCTTCGCGCGCCGCCGGGTGGAGTCCGTCCCCGGCCACATGGCGATGATCGCGCCACCGAAGACGATGATCGCCCCGAGCCACAGCCAGGTCACGAGCGGCGAGGTGATGATGCGGAACGTCGCCGGCGGCGGGTTGTCGCCGTAGCGCCCGGCCAGCCCGCGCAGCGCGGCGCCGAGCGCCGCCGCCTCGGCCGCGGGCGTGATCTTGCCCGACGCGCCGGCGAAGACCTTGTCGCCCTGGCGGATGATCGGCAGCAGCGCCCGGATGTCGGGCGTCATCGCCGTCCAGACGTCGCGGCGCAGCCCGGCCTTCAGCCCGACCTCGCTCGTCGCCTCCCCCTCGAAGAACCGGCCCACGGCACCGAGGGAGGGATCGCTCGACGGGAAGTAGCCGCGCTCGGGGCGCAGCGTCGTCACGTGGCGCCCGTCGCGGCTGACCTGCACGACGGCGCCGAAGGAGATCTTCTCGAGGTGGCCCGAGCCGGTCGTGGAGATCCGCGACGTCGGCCGCTCGTAGCGGAAGTCATAGCCGCCGACGTGCGCCGTCTGGCCGACGTCCAGCCGGATGTCGCGCGCGGAGTTGAACGCCGTCGAGGCGGCCACCCCGATGAACAGTGTCGCCATCCCGATGTGGACGATGTAGCCGCCGTAGCGGCGGCGATTGCGGGCGACGAGCGAGCCGAGCGCGCGCACCGGGCCCTGGCCGGTCATCGTCCGCCGGACCGCGACGCCGCGCCAGAATTCCTGGCCGACCGTCGCGAAGACGAACGCCCCGCACACGAACATCGCCAGCGCGGCGGGTCGCGACCCCACGCCGGTCGCCACGAGCACGGCGCCGACCACCACGGATATGACCCCCGGCACGAGGAAGTTGCGCCGCGCGTTGGCGGCCGTCGCCCGGCGCCACGCGATGACCGGCCCGATCCCGCTGAGCAGCACGAGCACGATCGCCAGCGGCACGGTGTAGCGGTCGAACCAGGGCGGCCCGAGCGAGCGCCGCGTGCCGGACAGCGCCTCCGCGATCAGCGGCCAGAACGTGCCCCAGAAGACGACGAACGCGAGCGCCACGAGCACGAGGTTGTTGGCGAGGAAGACGGCCTCGCGCGAGAGCATCGAGTCCAGCCGGTTCTCCGAGCGCAGCGACTCGCGCCGCCAGACGACGAGCCCGATGGAGCCGGCGATCATCGCGCCGATGAGGATCACGAACGGCACGCCGAGCGTCGAGGCGCCGAAGGCGTGGATCGAGTCCAGGATCCCCGAGCGCACGAGGAACGTCCCCATGATCGCCAGCACGCCG